>NZ_JBEXZS010000277.1:0-54436 GCF_040593685.1 Methylobacterium sp. EM32
CCGATGACCCCCTCCCCCCTGCCCGCCGACGTCTCGCCCGAGCGCGCGGTCGCGGCCATCTCGCGCTGGCTGGCGGTGGAGAGCCCGACGGAGTCGACGGACGGCGTCAACCGGATGATGGACCTCGTCGCCGACGAGGCCGCCTCCCTGAGCCTGACCGCCGAGCGGGTGCCGGGCCGAGACGGCTTCGGCGACAACCTGATCCTGCGGGCCGGCCCGCGGACGGCCGAGCCCGGCATCCTGGTCCTGTCCCACCTCGACACCGTGCATCCGATCGGCACGCTCGCCAACGATCTGCCGGTGCGGGTCGAGGGCGACCGGCTCTACGGCCCCGGCGTCTACGACATGAAGGGCGGCGCCTGGCTGGCGCTCCAGGCCTTCGCGGCGGCCGCCCGCGGGGGTAAGGCGCAGCGCCCCCTTATCTTCCTGTTCTCCAGCGACGAGGAGACCGGCTCGCAATCGACCCGCGGGCTGATCGAGGATCTGGGGCGGACGAGCGCTGCGGTGCTGGTGACCGAGCCCGGCCGCGACGGCGGCAAGGTGGTGACCGGGCGCAAGGGGGTCGGCCGCTTCGACGTCCACGTCGAGGGTCGTCCCTCGCATGCCGGCACCCGCCACGCCGACGGCCGCAACGCGATCCGGGAGGCCGCCCGGCTGATCCTGGAGATCGAGGGGCTGACCGATTATGCCCGCGGCGTCACCACGACGGTCGGGATCATCGCCGGCGGCACCGCCGAGAACGTGGTGCCGCAGCATTGCCGCTTCGCCGTCGACCTGCGGGTCGTCACGGCGGCCGATGGCGAGGACTACGCGAGCCGGATCCTCGGGCTCTCCGCGACCGAAGATTTTCGCGTGACGGTGACCGGCGGCATGAACCGGCCGCCCTACGCGTCGGAGGCCGGCGCCGCCCTCTACGCCCATGCCCGGGCGCTGGCGCGGGATGAGCTCGGCTTCGACCTCGGCGAGGTGCCGCTCACCGGCGGCGGCTCGGACGGCAACTTCACGGCGGCGCTCGGCATCCCGACCCTCGACGGCCTCGGCATCGACGGCGACGGGGCGCACACGCTGCAGGAATACGGCCTGATCTCCTCGATCGCCCCGCGGATGCGGCTGATGCAGCGGCTGCTCGAGACGCTGTGATCGGCGGGCCCCTCGACCTCCCGCTCGCGACCTCATCCTGAGGTGCCCACGAAGTGGGCCTCGAAGGAGGGCTCCAGAAGTCTCTGCGAGTCCTGGAGCCCTCCTTCGAGGCTCCTTTCAGTCGCACCTCAGGATGAGGTCGCGGGTGGGATAAGCACGAGACTAGCTTGAGCCGAAAATGGCGGTGACGCCGAGCCCGACGGCCGGGCGCCGCGCATGACGAGGGCCCGATGACCGACCGCACCAACCCCTGGGTGACGCTCTCGCGCGAGCGGCGCTACGAGGACCGCTACCTTGGGCTCGACCTCGACCAGCTGCGCCACGAATCCGGCCGCGAGCACCCCCACGTCGCCCTGCGCTTCAAGGTGTACGGCGTCGCGGTGCTGCCGGTCGATCCCGCCGGCCGGGTCAGCCTGATCGGCCAGTACCGCTACGTGCTCGACCGCTTCACCTGGGAATTGCCCCGCGGCTCCGGCCCGGTCGCCGACGATGCCCTGGCCACCGCCCGGCGCGAACTGGCGGAGGAGACCGGCGACGAGGCGGAATCCTGGCTCGAGCTGCTGCGCCTCGACGCCTCGCCGGGTATCTCGAGCGAGCGGGTGCCGGCCTTCGTCGCCTGGAACCTGAAGCGCGGCCCGGCCCATCCGGACCCGCAGGAGAGCCTGCGGATGCGCCGCCTGCCCTTCGCCGAGGCGGTGGGCGAGGCGCTGTCGGGCGCGATCACCGACGGGCCGAGCGTGGCGCTGCTCCTGTGCCTGGCCGAGCGGGCCCGGCGGGGGGAGTTGCCGGAGGATCTGCTGGCGCTGCTGCGGGTGTAAGGGCTGGATCGGGATGGGAGATCCCGGCGGCAGGGCCGGGGCAGCATGCTAGGATGCCGGCAGCAGGAACGCCCGCGGACAGGTTCAGCACGATGATGCCGCTCCCGCCGGCCCACATGAGCGTCGACGAGTACCTGGCCTGGAGCGAGGACAATCCCGGACGCTACGAACTCGTGCAGGGCGAGGTCTACGCGATGGCGCCGGAGCGGGTGTTGCACGCGCGAACCAAAGGTACGGTCTATGACGCACTCCGGTGTGCCATCCGTGCGGCAGCTCTGCCGTGCCGACCGATGCCGAACGGCATGACCGTCCGCATCGACACCCACACCGCCTACGAGCCGGACGCCCTGGTCTATTGCGGTCCCCGGATCGATCCCGACGCGGTCGAGGTGACGAGCCCGATCGTCGTCGTCGAGGTCTCGTCGCCCAGCACCCGCCGCACCGACGCGAGCGAGAAGCTGACCGGCTACTTCCGGGTGCCGAGCATCCACCATTATCTGATGGTCGATCCCGAGCGCCGCACCGTAATCCATCACCGCCGGGCCGGAGACGGGATCGAGAGCACCTTCGTGCAGGACGGCACCCTCGTCCTCGACCCGCCGGGCCTCGAACTCCCCGTAGGCTCGCTGTTCGAGGAGCCCTGAGGCCGCGGCTTGACCCTCCCGGCGGCGAATGCGACAGGCGGCCCAACATCTTGCGCACGGGCCCCTGCATGACCGCCTCCCTCGACCTCCTCGTCCTCGGCAACGCCATCGTCGACGTGATGGCCCGCACCGACGAGGCCTTCCTGGTGCGCGAGGGCGTGCACAAGGGCGCGATGCAGCTCATCGACGAGGCGCGGGCCGAGCACCTGTTTCAGGTGATGGGTCCGGCCACGATCATCTCGGGCGGCTCGGGCGCCAACACGGCCGTCGGCGCGGCCGTCCTCGGGGCGCGGGCGGGCTTCATCGGCAAGGTGCGCGACGACGAGCTCGGCCGCCTCTTCGCCCACGACCTCAAGGCGACGGGCGTGTCGTTCGGCGTCGCCCCGGCCACCGAGGGCCCGGCCACCGCCCGCTGCTTCGTGCTGGTGACGCCGGACGGCGAGCGCACCATGAACACCTATCTCGGCGCCTGCCAGGGCCTCTCCGCGGCGGATGTCGACGAGGAGACGGTGAAGAGCGCTGCCTACGTCTACCTCGAGGGCTACCTGTGGGACCCGCCGGCCGCCAAGGAGGCGTTCCGGAAGGCCGCCAAGATCGCCCACGGCGCCGGCAACAAGGTCGCGCTGACTTTGTCGGACGCGTTCTGCGTCGACCGCTACCGCGACGAGTTCCTCGGGCTGATCCGCGACGGCAGCCTCGACATCCTGTTCGCCAACATCCACGAGCTGAAGAGCCTGTACCAGACCTCGGATGCCGACACGGCGCTGGCGGCCCTGCGCCAGGAGACGGGACTGCTCGGCGTCGTCACCCGCTCCGAGGAGGGCGCCCTGGTGGTGTCGGGTGACGAGACCCGATCCGTGCCAGCCTCGCCGGTGCGCGAGGTGGTCGACACCACCGGCGCCGGCGACCTGTTCGCGGCGGGCTTCCTCGCCGGCCTCGCCCGCGGCCTCGACCACGCCGATTGCGCCCGCCTCGGCGCGGTCGCGGCGGCGGAGGTCATCTCCCATCTCGGCGCCCGGCCGCAAGGAGACCTCAAGGCGCTGGCGCAGCAGGCGGGCCTGTAAAACCCCCGCTTTCGTCAGAGCTTGACCGGTGCTAGGAGCGTCGCATGCCCGTCATGCCGATCCGGCACCGGAACGAGAAGAAACCATCCGCCAGGGAGCGGCCCCGTTGGTCGAGAACCGCCGCTTCGGCAACCTGATCCCGCACCTCGTGCTCTGCCTCGGGGTCGGCATCGTCGTCTTCCCGGTCTATCTGGCGCTGATCGGCTCGACCCACGACGCCGCCACCATCGCCAACGGCCAGATGCCGCTCTGGCCCGGCGGACACGGCTTCGAGACTTATCGGCGCGCGCTGACCGAATCCGGCATGGCCGGCGCGCCGGTCGGGCTGATGCTCCTGAACAGCACGATCATGGCGCTCGCCATCGCGCTGGGGAAGATCTCCATCTCGCTGCTCTCGGCCTACGCGCTGATCTACTTCAAGTTTCCGTTCCGGCAGACCGCGTTCTGGGCGATCTTCGTCACCCTGATGCTGCCGGTCGAGGTGCGGATCTACCCGACCTACAAGGTCGCGGCCGACCTCCAGCTCCTCGACACCTATGCGGGCCTTGCGCTCCCGCTGATCGCCTCGGCGACCGCGACGCTGCTGTTTCGCCAGTTCTTCCTCACGGTGCCGAACGAGCTCGTCGAGGCCTCCCGCATCGACGGGGCCGGGCCGGTGCGGTTCTTCCTCGACACCCTGCTGCCGCTCTCGCGTACCACGATGGCGGCCCTGTTCGTGATCCAGTTCCTGTACGGCTGGAACCAGTATCTCTGGCCGCTCCTCGTCACCACCCGCGACGACATGCAGACGGTGGTGATCGGCCTGCGCAAGATGACCTCGATCACCGACCAGCTCACCGAGTGGCAGATCGTCATGGCGACCGCCGTATTGGCGATGCTGCCGCCGGTCGTGGTGGTGTTCGCGATGCAGAAATTGTTCGTGCGCGGCCTGGTGGAGACCGAGAAGTGACCTCTTTCCGCACGATCGGATCGCCCTGATGGCCGGCCTCGCCCTCGACAACTTGCGCAAGACCTATTCCGGCGGCGTCGACGCGGTGCGCGGCGTCTCGCTCGACGTGCCGGACGGCGCCTTCTGCGTCCTCGTCGGCCCGTCGGGCTGCGGCAAATCCACGGTCCTGCGGATGATCGCCGGCCTCGAGACCGTGACCTCGGGGGCGATCACCATCGGCGGCCGCAAGGTCAACGACGTCGAGCCCGCGGACCGCGACATCGCGATGGTGTTCCAGAACTACGCGCTCTATCCGCACATGCGCGTCTACGACAACCTCGCCTACGGGTTGCGCAACCGCGGTACCCCGAAGCCGGAGATCGAGACCCGGGTGAAGGAGGCGGCGCGGCTGCTGGGCCTCGACGCCATGCTGACGCGCTACCCGCGCCAGCTCTCGGGCGGCCAGCGCCAGCGCGTCGCCATGGGGCGGGCGATCGTGCGCAAGCCCCAGGTCTTCCTGTTCGACGAGCCGCTGTCGAATCTCGACGCCAAGCTCAGGGTGCAGATGCGGGTCGAGATCCGCCGCCTCCAGCGCCAGCTCGGCGTCACCACGGTCTACGTCACCCACGACCAGGTCGAGGCGATGACCATGGCCGACCGGTTGGTGGTGATGAACGGAGGCCAGATCGAGCAGGTCGGCACGCCGATCGAGATCTACCGCCGTCCGGCCACCCGCTACGTCGCGACCTTCATGGGCTCGCCGCCGATGAACATCCTGACGGCCGAAGCGGTGGCCGGGGGCGTGCGGATCGACGGCGCGGTGATCCCCGTCACCGGGATCGCCCCCGGCACGGCGGTCGAGGCCGGCATCCGGCCCGAGGACCTGCGGATCGCCGAGGACGGCCTGCCGTTCCGGATCGCCTTCGTGGAGGAGCTCGGCGCCACCCGCCTGCTGCACGGCCCGCTCGCCGGGACCGACGTGGCCGTGCAGGTGCCGGCGGGCTCGGCGCCCCAGGAGGGCGACACGGTGCGCCTCGCGATCGACCCGGCCGCCCTGCACCTGTTCGATCCCGCCAGCGGAAGGCGGCTGGCGCAGGGCTGATCGGAGGCGGGCGGGCTTTCCCGCTCCCTCGGCCGCGTCGTATGCAAGCGGGACGGGATTTCCGGTCGAGGAAGTCCGACGGCGCCATCCCGCGAACGGGAGGCGCATGACGGGAGGCATCGTTTCCGTGCACAAACCGCTCGCCGGCATCAAGGTGCTCGAACTCGCCCGCATCCTGGCAGGGCCCTGGATCGGCCAGCTCCTGGCGGATCTCGGCGCCGACGTGGTCAAGGTCGAGCGGCCGGTCGTCGGCGACGACACCCGCACCTGGGGCCCGCCCTTCGTCGAGGGCGCCGAGGGCGAGACGCTCTCGGCCTCGTATTTCCACTCGACGAATCGGGGCAAGCGCTCGGTCGCGGCCGATTTCGAGACCGCCGAGGGCCAGGCGATCGTCCGCAAGCTCGCCGCCCATGCCGACGTGGTGATCGAGAACTTCAAGGTCGGGGGGCTGAAGAAGTACGGGCTCGACCACGAATCGTTGAGCGCCCTCAACCCGCGGCTCATCACCTGCTCGGTCACCGGCTTCGGCCAGGACGGCCCCTATGCGCCGCGGGCCGGCTACGACTTCATGATCCAGGGCCTCGGCGGGATCATGTCGCTCACCGGCGAGCCGGCGGGCGAGCCGGTCAAGACCGCGGTCGCCTTCGCGGACGTGTTCACCGGGGTCTACGGCACCGTCGCGATCCTCGCCGCGATCCAGGGCCGGCACGCGACCGGCAAGGGCTGCCACATCGACATGGCGCTCCTCGACACCCAGGTCTCGGTGCTCGGCAACCAGGCCCTGGTCTACTTGGTGTCGGGACTGATGCCGCCGCGGATGGGCAACGAGCACACCAGCATCGTCCCCTACCAGGTCTTCCCGACCGCGGACGGCCACATCATCGTCGCCTGCGGCAATGACGGGCAGTTCCAGAAGTTCTGCACCGTGCTCGGCACCACGTGGCACCTCGACCCGGACTATTCCACCAATCCCGGCCGGGTCACGCGGCGCGAGGTGCTGATCCCGCTCATCGCGGCCGAGACGCGGCGTCACGCCAAGGCGGATCTGCTGGCACGGCTCGGCGCCGTCAACGTCCCCTCCGGCCCGATCAACGACCTCGCCGAGGTGTTTTCAGATCCGCAGGTGCTGCATCGCGGCCTGCGCGTCGATCTGCCCGATCCGCGGGCGAAGGGCGGCACGATCCCGAGCGTGCGCTCGCCGATCGTCATCGACGGCGTGCCGATGGCGGCGGAGACCGCCTCGCCGCAGGTGGGGGATCATACAGCGAGCGTGCTGGCGGATCCGGCCTGGGGTGGGTGAGGGGCATCTTCGGCGTCGGCGGCGCGAGCCAAGGCCGGCGCAGACTGCTATGTTGGTTGGTACGAGCCTCCCGGAAGATAGCTGAACCGCGATATGACCGCGATTGCGTTCGATACGCTCAAGTTCGCCCGCACGTTGCGAGATCGGGCGAAGATGCCGCCAGAGCAGGCCGAGGGTCTGGCTGATGCCCTGGTCGAGGCGATCCAGGGCGACATTCCGACGAAGGCAGACCTGAAGAGCGTCGAGGCGAGCATCGACGCGCTGAAGGTTGGCACGAAGTCGGATATTGAAGGCGTCAAGGCGAGCGTCGAAGCGCTGAGGGCCAACACAAGGGCCGATTTCGATACCGTCAAGGCGAGCGTCGAGGCGCTGCGGGCCAACACGAGGGCCGATTTCGACACCGTCAAGGCGAGCATCGATGCGTTGAGGGTTAGCGCGAAGGCCGACGTCGATGCCGTCAGGGCAAGTTCACGAGAATCTGAAATGCGCCTTGAGGCGCGCATCGAGGCGGCCAAGACCGAGACCATCAAATGGGTTGTGGGACTGATCGGCTTTCAGATCCTCGCGGTCATTGGATCGGTGATCGCGCTGGCGCGGATTCTCAAGCCGTGACGCACAGGCCGAACCGGGTCTTGCGCGCAGCGTCGGTACGAGGCTGGCTGCGCCCGAGTACCTCGGGACGTAAGCCTGAAAAGCGCGCAAGAAGATTATACGACAGAGGACCAGCCCCATGACCGACGCCCCCCGCCCCCGCACCGGCGGGCAGATCCTGGTGGACCAGCTCGCCCGCCACGGCGTCGGCGACATCTTCTGCGTGCCGGGCGAGAGCTACCTCGCAGTGCTCGACGCGCTGCACGACGCGCAGATCCGCCTCACGGTCTGCCGGCAGGAGGGCGGCGCCGCGATGATGGCGGAGGCGCACGGCAAGCTGACGGGCAAACCCGGCATCTGCTTCGTCACCCGCGGCCCCGGCGCCACCAACGCGGCGCCTGGCCTGCACATCGCCCGGCAGGATTCGACCCCGATGATCCTGTTCGTCGGCCAGATCGAGCGGGCGGCGCGCGAGCGCGAGGCGTTCCAGGAGCTCGACTATCGGGCGGTGTTCGGCACCATCGCCAAATGGGTGACCGAGATCGACAGCGCCGACCGGCTGCCCGAGCTGATCGCCCGCGCCTTCCACGTCGCCACCGCCGGCCGGCCCGGCCCGGTGGTGATCGCTTTGCCCGAGGACATGCTGACCGAGACCGCGAGCGTGCCGGACGCGCCCGCCTTCCGGCCGGTCGAGACCCATCCGGCGCTGGCCCAGATGGTCGAGCTCCAGAATTTCCTGGGGAAGGCCGAGAAGCCGTTCGCGATCCTCGGCGGCAGCCGCTGGTCGGAGCAGGCCGTGCGGCGCTTCGCCCGCTTCGCCGACCTGTTCTCGCTCCCCGTCGCCTGCTCGTTCCGGCGCCAGGGCATGATCCCGGCCGATCACCGCTGCTATGCCGGCGATCTCGGCCTCGGCGTCAACCCGAAGCTGCTCGCCCGGATCAAGGAGGCCGACCTTCTGCTCCTCGTCGGCGGCCGGCTGTCGGAGATCCCGTCGCAGGGCTACACGCTCCTCGACATTCCAGGGCCCCGCCAGACGCTCGTCCACGTCCACCCGGATCCGGAGGAGCTGGGGCGGGTCTACAGCCCGGCGCTCGCGATCAACGCGAGTCCCACCGCCTTCGCGGCAGCGATCGAGACGGTGCAGCCGCCCCGCGCCCTGCCCTGGGCCGCCGGCACCGAGGCGCTGCACGCCGATTACCTGGCCTGGAGCGACCCGACCCGGATCACCACGCCCGGCACCCTGCAGTTCGGCGGCGTGATGGCGCATCTGCGCGAGACGCTGCCGGCGGACGCGATCCTGTGCAACGGGGCCGGCAACTTCGCCACCTGGGTCCACCGCTTCTGGCCGTTCCGGGCCCATGACGGCCAGCTTGCGCCCACCTCGGGCTCGATGGGCTACGGCGTGCCCGCGGCCATCGGCGCCAAGCGGCTCCTGCCGGAACGCACCGTGGTGGCGGTGTCGGGCGACGGCGACTTCCTGATGAACGGCCAGGACTTCGCCACCGCGGTCCAGTACGACCTGCCGGTCATCATCATCCTGGTCGATAACGGGATGTACGGCACGATCCGGATGCATCAGGAGCGGGAATATCCCGGCCGCGTCTCCGGCACCGCCCTGCGCAATCCCGATTTCGCCGCCTACGCCAAGGCCTTCGGCGGCTACGGCGAGCGGGTAGAGCGAACGGAAGATTTTCCGGCGGCGCTCGCGCGGGCGATCGCATCCGGCCTGCCGGCGATCCTGCACTGCCCGATCGATCCCGAGGCGATCACCCCGACGACGACCATCCAGGCCCTGCGCAACAGGCCGCGGCCGTAGCAGCGATACCCTCCCTGTCATCCCGGGTTCTCGGATGCGCCGAGCCCTGGGATGACCTGGAGGGTCTGCATTCTGTCAGTGAGATTGAACAGCGGCTCACGACCTCCCTTGCCCACCCGGCAAGGCTGTGCTTAGCCAGCTACTAACAAGCGCCCGCCGCCGAGACGGTGCGGGCCGCGTACCCCCCGGCGCTCCTGTCGTCGGAGTGTCACGCGGGCCCCGCATGAGGGGCCGCACACGAGGAGAGGACACCCGATGGCCCCCACCACGACCATCCGCATCGCGCTCGCCGGCCTCGGCCTGGCCGCCGCCACCCCGGCGCTCGCCGTGACCGAGCTGCAATGGTGGCACGCGATGACGGGCGCCAACAACGACGCGGTCAACCGCCTCGCCGAGGAGTTCAATTCTTCGCAGAGCGACTACAAGGTGGTGCCGACCTACAAGGGCAATTACGGCGAGACGCTGAATGCCGGCATCGCCGCCTTCCGCGCCGGCACAGCGCCGCACATCATGCAGGTGTTCGAGGTCGGCACCGCCACGATGATGTCGGCCAAGGGCGCGGTGAAGCCGGTCTACCAGCTGATGAAGGATGCCGGCGAGCCGTTCGACGCGAATGCCTACCTGCCGGCGATCACCGGCTACTACTCGACGACCAAGGGCGAGATGCTCTCGTTCCCGTTCAACTCGTCGTCGATGGTGATGTGGGCCAACCTCGACGCCCTGAAGGCGATCGGCCTCTCCGAGCCGCCGAAGACCTGGCCGGAGCTGTTTGCCGCGGCCAAGAAGCTGACGCAGAACGGTTTCCCGAATTGCGGCTTCTCGACCACCTGGGTCACCTGGCTCAACATCGAGCAGCTCTCGGCCTGGCACAACGTTCCGGTGGCCACCAAGGCCAACGGCATGGACGGCCTCGACACCACGCTCGAGATCAACGGCCCGCTCCAGGTCAAGCACCTGACCAACCTGGCCGAGGCGCAGAAGGACAAGTCCTTCGACTATTCCGGCCGCTACGACAGCGGCTTCGGCCGCTTCACCGCCGGCGAGTGCCCGATCATGTTCGGGTCGTCCGGCTCCTACGGCAACGTCAAGGGCGCGGCGAAATTCGCCTGGGCCTCGGCGCCGATGCCCTACTATCCCGACGTGCCGGGCGCGCCGCAGAACAGCATCATCGGTGGCGCCTCGCTGTGGGTGATGGGCGGCAAGAAGCCCGACGAGTACAAGGGCGTGGCGAAGTTCTTCAGCTTCCTGTCCGACACCGACCGGCAGGCGAAGCTGCACCAGACCACCGGCTACATGCCGATCACCAAGGCCGCCTACGAGAAGTCCAAGGCGGACGGCTTCTACGCCAAGAACCCGGCGCTCGAAGTGCCGATCAAGGAACTGACCAACAAGCCGCCGACCGAGAATTCCCGCGGCCTGCGTCTCGGCAACCTGCCGCAGATGCGCGACATGTGGGCCGAGGAGCTCGAGGCGACGCTCGCCGGCAAGAAGACCGCGAAGCAGGCCCTCGACGAGGCGGCGACCCGCGGCAACGCGATGCTGCGCCAGTTCGAGAAGCAGGCCGGACGCTGATCATATCGGCGAACGCCGGAGAGTGATACGCTTTCCGGAAGCTTCCTTCCGGAAAGCGTATCACGAGCCCGCGCGGCGCCTGAGCGAAGCCGATTTCCGCATCGCGAAGCGATCAATCGGAAATCGTATGAGCGGATCCTGAATCGATGAGTCCCGAGCGCATCACCTTCGGAGGCCGGCTGCTGCCGGCGGCGCTGATCGCGCCGCAGCTCCTGATCGTCGGCCTGTTCTTCTACTGGCCGGCGGTGCAGGCGGTCTGGCAGTCGTTCCAGATGCAGGACGCGTTCGGGCTCTCGACCGAGTTCGTCTGGTTCGAGAACTACCGGACCCTGTTCACGGATCCGGCCTATTACCAGGCCCTCGTCACCACGCTGGTCTTCGCGGCGGCGGTGGCGGGGCTCTCGCTCGGCTTCGCGCTCCTGCTCGCCACGATGGCGGACCGGGAGATCCGCGGTTCGGGGATCTACCGGACCCTCCTGATCTGGCCCTACGCGGTGGCGCCGGCGGTGGCCGGCGTGCTGTTCGGCTTCCTGTTCCAGCCCGGCCTCGGGCTGATCGCCCGCGGCCTCAACCAGATCGGCATCCCGTGGAACCCTCTGCTCGACGGGAACCACGCGATGATCCTGGTGGTGATGGCGGCGGCGTGGAAGCAGGTCTCCTACAACTTCCTGTTCTTCCTCGCCGGGCTCCAGGCGATCCCCCGCAGCGTGATCGAGGCGGCGGCGATCGACGGTGCCGGGCCGGCGCGGCGGTTCTGGACCGTCGTCTTCCCGCTGCTCTCGCCGACCACGTTCTTCCTGATGGTGGTGAACGTCGTCTACGCCTTCTGCGAGACGTTCGGCGTCATCGACGTGCTCACCCATGGCGGCCCGGGCCGGGCGACCCAGACCCTGGTCTACAAGGTCTACCAGGACGGCCGCATCGGCGCCGATCTCGGCGGCTCGGCGGCGCAGTCGGTGGTGTTGATGGCGATCGTGATCGGACTCACGGCGATCCAGTTCCGCTACGTCGAGAAGCGGGTGGCGTACTGAACGCGTAGGGCCGAGCCCTCCCCCTCTGCGGGCGAGGGTGGCGAGCGGAGCGAGCGCAGCCGGACGAAGTCCCGCCGAGAGGGGAGCGCGACGCTGATCCAAGTGGCGCTCTTCAGAACGCTTCAGGTCTATCCGGAACCGTGGTTCCCCTCTCCCGCCCCACTCCGTGGGGCACCCTCCCCCGCAGAGGGGGGAGGGGTTCTCCAGCGTCCCATCCGGTGAGGCGAGAGAGCCGGCACCCCGCCGCTCAGGACGGGATCGTCCGGTCGGCCTCGCCCTCCTCGCCGAAGCCGAGCTCGTCGAACACCGCCGCGGCCGCGCGGATCATCGCCTGCACGGAGGGCAGGTCGCGGATGTCCGGGCTCGCGGTGCGCTGCAGGTCGAGGATGCCGGCGGCGAGGCGCAGGGCCTGGATCTCGGCCCGGGCAGCCTGGGACAGGCCGGGAGACGACAGGGGAGCGGGGAAAGCGGTCGCCATCGTGGTGCGTGCCTGATCGGGTTCGAAGCGGGTCTCGGGACGGGTCGGCCCGCGGCGGGGGCGGGACCGGGCGGAAGGGGATGCGCCGAGGGTCATGACCACTGCTCCTCCGCAGACGCCGTCGCGTCGGTGGGGGGATAGGTCCGGCCCACGTGCCAGAGCGCGAGCCGGATCAGGTCGAGGGCGACCGGATCCTCGCACTCCGCGGCGTGCCGGAAGGCCTCGATCAGGTGCTCGGCCAAGCGGTCGGCGGGAGCGGACGGGCGGGCCGGCGGCCGCACGCTGCGCAGGTTCGGGGCGGAGAGGCGGGTGTCGTCGTGACGCGGCATCGCTGGCGACCTCACGCTGTCAGGCCGCGCCCGGGCCGGGCCCGGTCCGGCGGGATCGAGGGGCGGGACCGGGCCAGGACGGGGGCGTCGACGCCGTAGGCGGCCCGGGTCGCCCGCAGCGCCTCCTCGGTCATCGCGATCGTGACGGCGCAGAGCGAGACGCCGGCAGAGATGGCAGGGAGGCCGAGGGGCCGCGGATTCCAGCCGATCTCCGCCATCTGGGGGATCCAGTAGGTCTCGATGACGAGGTTGAGGCGCGGAATGCCCTGCTCGAGGCAGTGCTCGATCATGCCCGCCGCCACCACCCCCGCCGCCCGCGACAGCGGCCGGTCCTCGCGGAAGCGCGCGGAGGCGAAGAACCGGGTGCATTCCCAGGTTCCGGGCCCGCGCTCGAAGCCGCGGATGTCGGCGAGAGACGGAAAGATCTCGCTCAGGAGCGTCGGCGCGTCGGAGGGCAGCAGCCGCGTGCCGGCCGCCACCTGCCCGTCCTCGTCGATGGCGAGCAGGTAGCGCGTGGCCTCGCCGTCGAACCGGTCGCGCCCGGCAGCGTCGACGGCGCGCAAGGTACGGCAGCCGCTCTCCTCGGCGGCGGCCCGCCGCAGGGCGTGGTGCTGCGCCAGCGCGTCCGCGTAGGCGCCACGGCTCGCCCGGTCGATGACGTGGAGGCGGATCATGCGCTGACGTCCCTCGGTCCGGCCCCATAAGGCCAGAGGAGGACACGCTCCGGTATCCCCGAAAACCGGTAGGGCCGGTGCGACTTTGGCGACGCGTCACGAGGCGTCGCGCAGGCGTGCCGTGCTGAGGCTGCCCGCGCGGGCTCCCTGTTCCGGGCTTCCTATGCGACGTCTTGGGCTGCTGCGACGTCTTGGGCTGCCCGGCAGGATCCGCGGATCAGAGCACGATCTCGCGCAGGCGCAGGGCCTCGATCACCGTGTGGGTGGTGTTGCGGGTGCCGATCTTGCTGCGGGCGTTGCGCAGGTGGGTGGATACGGTCTCGACTGAGACGCCGAGGAGGTCGGCGGTCTCCTCGCGGGTGCGCCCCTGCGCGGCGAAGGCCAGGACATCCCGCTCGCGGGCGCTCAGGAGACGGCCGGCCGGCGGCTTGGAGCCGGCCGACGGCTTTGGGCCGACCAACATCTTGGGCTGACGGGCCGTGGTGCGGGTGGCGGCCGACCAGGCGTAGAGCCCGAGCAGGTGGATGGCGCGGCGCACCCGCGGCGTCATCTCGACCCGCTCGCCGGCGAGCGAGATGCCGCCCTGGAACCCGCCGGCATCGTGGACCGGCACGCAATAGCCCGCGCCCATACCGTGCTCGCGCGCCTCCTCCATCACCCGGCGGGCCTGGGGGGCGGCGTCCGGCGCGTGAGGCACCTCGCTCCAGGCGAAGGGCTCGGTGGTGCGCAGGCAGTGATGCACCACCGGGTCGTGGCGGTAATGGCCGACCCGGTCGTAATGCGACAGCCAGCCCTCGGGCCAGACGCTGAGCAGAAGGTTGGGGCCGATCCGCTCGCCCGGCTGCGGCAGCCGGGTGATCGCGAAGTAGGAGAAACCACAGCGGGCGACGAGATCGAAGATCGATTTCTGCACGTCGAGCGGGTCCGACAGCCCGTCCAGGCCGTCGATCAGGTCGAATGATTGACGAATGAACGCGTCATCGGCGTCCGACATGACCCACCCCTGAACCCCGCGCCGCCCTCGCGCGACGCGGCCCCGCCCGGTTGCGATACCCGCCAGCACAGCCAGTATTAGAATCCCGCCAGCAAAGATCAATGCGACCCGCGCGACCGCCGCGAGCGGCGTTGCCTCAGGGCGCGTTCCGCACTATCGGGAGCGGCAAGAAGCCCTCCGCTGCCGAAGGTCTGGCCGATGAAAGCGCGCGTCACCGTCACCCTGAAGACCGGCGTCCTCGACCCCCAGGGCAAGGCGATCGAGGGGGCGCTGCGCTCGCTCGGGATCACCGGCATCGCCGGCGTGCGCCAGGGCAAGTTCTTCGAGGTCGAGGTCGAGGCCGCCGACGAGGCGGCCGCCGAGGCCACCGTGAAGGCGGCCTGCGACCGGCTGCTCGCCAACACCGTGGTCGAGAACTACCGCGTCGAGATCGCCCGATGAAGGCCGCGATCGTCGTCTTCCCGGGCTCGAACCGCGACGCCGACGTCGCCCGGGCCCTGCGCCTCGCCGGCGCCGAGGTGGCCTCGGTCTGGCACACCGAGACCGAATTGCCCGCCGGCACCGACCTCGCGGTCCTGCCCGGCGGCTTCTCCTACGGCGACTACCTGCGCTGCGGCGCCATCGCGGGCCGGGCGCATGCCATGGACGCGGTGCGGGCCCACGCCGCCCGCGGCGGCCTGGTGCTCGGCATCTGCAACGGCTTCCAGATCCTGTGCGAGTCCGGCCTGCTGCCGGGCGTGCTGATGCGCAACGTCAACCGCCGCTTCATCTGCCACCGGCAGACCCTGCGGGTCGAGCGCACCGACACCGCCTTCACCCGGGCCTATGCACAACATCAGGTGATCGACGTCTGCGTCGCCCACGGCGAGGGCAACTATTTCGCCGATCCCGAGACGCTGGCGCGGATCGAAGGCGAGGGCCGGGTGGCGTTCCGCTACTGCGACGAGGCCGGCCAGCTCACGGTCGAGGCCAACCGCAACGGCTCGCTCAATTCGATCGCCGGCATCTATTCCGAGGCCCGCAACGTACTCGGGCTGATGCCGCACCCGGAGAATTTCGTGGAAGGCCTCGTCGGCGGCACCGACGGGCGCGGGCTGTTCGAGAGCCTGGCCAAGGCAGCCTGAACAAGGCGGCCTGAGCGGCATCACCTGGGATGGAGTGCGAAGGGCGGGCCGAAAGGCCCGCCTTTCTCGCGTTCAGTGCCCCTCGAACTCGATCAGGGTGCGCACCGGCAGGTCGAGGGCGCGCAGGCGGTCGGCGCCGCCGAGTTCCGGTAGGTCGATGACGAAGCAGGCCGCCACCACCTCGGCGCCGATCCGCCGCAACAGCTCGACCGCCGCGGTGGCGGTGCCGCCGGTGGCGATCAGGTCGTCGACCAGGATCACCCGGTCGCCGGGCTTCACCGCGTCGGAATGGATCTCCATCTCGTCGGTGCCGTATTCGAGGGCGTAGGCGATCGAGACCGTGGTGTGGGGCAGCTTGCCCTTCTTGCGGATCGGCACGAAGCCCGAGGAGAGCTGGTGGGCGATCGCGCCGCCGAGGATGAAGCCCCGCGCCTCGATGCCGGCGACCTGGTCGATCCGGCCGCCCGCGAAGGGATGCACCAGTTCGTCCACAGCGCGCCGGAAGGCACGGGCATCGCCGAGCAGGGTGGTGATGTCGCGAAACACGATGCCGGGCTTCGGATAGTCCGGGATCGAGCGGATCGCGTCCTTGAGGGCGGACAGGGTGCGCGGGTCCATGGCGTGCCTTCGGGTTCGGAATTCTGGACGGGACGGAGCCCCGGACCGGTCGGGCACCGGTCCGGGCGGGCGCGGTCAGCCGCCGACCTTGCGCAGGATCGCGACCAGCTCGCGCTGCAACACCTCGTTGCCGCAGGCGACCGAGCCGGCCTTCATCGGGTCGGCGCCGCCGTCGGCGCTGCTGGCGAAGCCGCCGGCCTCGCGCACCAGGAGCAGGCCGGCCGCCATGTCCCAGGTCTTGATGTCGCGTTCCCAGTAGATGTCCGCCCGGCCGCAGGCCACGGCGGCGAGGTCGAGGGCGGCCGAGCCGGTCTGGCGCACGCCGCCGGTCACCGCCATCACCGCGGCGAGCTCCTTGAGCAGGCGCGGATGGCTGCCACGGCCGAGATAGGGCGAGCCATAGAGCGCCAGGCTGTCGGCGAGGTCCTGCCGGCCGGCGACCCGCAGGCGCTTGTTGTTGAGGAATGCGCCCTTGCCGCGCTCGGCGATGTAGAGCTCGTCCTTGATCGGCTCGTAGATCACCGCGGCGACGATCGTGCCCTCGCGCTCGAGGCCGACCGAGATGCAGAAATGCGGCACGCCGTGCAGGAAGTTGGTGGTGCCGTCGAGGGGATCGACGTGCCAGGTATGGGTCTTGTCCTGGCCCTCGATGATCCCGCTCTCCTCCATCACGAGGCCGTAGCCCGGCCGCGCCTTCATCAGGGCCTCGCGCAAGGTGGCCTCGGCCTTGCGGTCGGCGGCGCTGACGAAGTCGCCCGGCCCTTTGCGCGAGACCTGCAGGTTCTCGATCTCGCCGAAGTCGCGCTTGAGCCCGCGCGCCGCCTTGCGCACGGCGTCGACCATCACGGTCATCAGGGGGGAGACGATCATCGGGCGGCGGCTCCCGGAATGCGGGTCGGGGTCATGGGACGATCCTTCGAGGGCGGGCCGATACGCCCGCGCGAGATGAACGTGAGGAGAGGCGCGCACCCGCATCCGCGCGGGGCGCCTCGCTGGTGATTGGCTCTAGAGCATCAACCCGAGGCGAGGAAACCACTTTTCGGGTGACGCAGCCTTGCGCGGGCTCTGTGCGGCTTGGTCAAGTCGAGTGCCGATTGCGATTCGGGGATCCCGTTCAGGGCCCCGCCCGGTCCGCCGCCAGCCGCTCCGCCCGTGCTTTCTCCTCGGGCGTGAGCCCGGACACCGCCTGGGTCAGCCATGCATCCGTCAGCCCCTGCGCCCGGGCGGCCATGTCCCAGGCGGCGGCCTCGACGAGGTTTTTTTGCACGCCGCGGCCGCTGGCGTAGAGGCGGGCGACGCGGTTCTGCGCCACCGCGTTGCCCCGGAAGGCGGCGTGACGGAAGTAGCGGGCGGCGCGGGTCTCGTCCTTCGGCACGCCCTCGCCGTTGAACAGCAGGATCGAGAACTCGACCTCGCCGGCGAGGTCGCCGTTGTCGGCGGCGCGGCGGAACCAGCCGGCGGCCTTGGTGGTGTCCTTCGCCACGCCGCGGCCCTGGAGGTAGAGCACGCCGAGGGCGTGCTGGGCCGGGGCCAGTTCCTGGTGGGCAGCCTGGCGCAGGAGCTCGATCGCGCGGGTCAGGTCGGCGGGCACGCCGCTGCCGAGCAGGATCAGGGCCAGATTGTAGCTCGCGGTGGCGTCGGCCCGGGCGGCGGCCTTCTCCAGCAGGGCGCGGCCGGCGGCCTGGTCCTTCGGCGCGCCCCGGCCCTCGATCTGCATCATGCCGAGGGTCGCGGCGGCGTGGGGATCGCCGAGATTGGCCGCGAGGCGGTACCACTCGGCGGCCCGCGCCGGATCCTGGCGCACGCCGAGGCCCTGGCTGTAGAGTTCCGCCAGCAGGGTCATGGCGGGAAAGTCGGTCTTGTTCTTCTCCAGCCGCTTCGTCGCCTCGCGGAACGCCGTGACGTAGAAGCCGCGCTGGTAGGCGCCGTAGGCGAGGTCGGCATTCGGGTCGTTCGACGGCACGGGCGGTAGCGTGGCGGCGCCCGGCAGGGTCGTGGACTTGGAGGTCCCGAACGTATTGGGCTTGGCCCCGAAGGGGTCAGATTTGGTCCCGAAGGCATTGGGGGAGCTGAAGCCGGGCGCGGCAGCACCCGGCGGGGTGACGGCGGGTTCGGTCGTGGACGGGACGGAGCGGGAGGCGGCCGGCCCGGCCGCGAGGCTCGCCAGTCCCGATCCCAACGTCCCGAAGAGCGCCAGCGTCGCGAGGCGGGAACGGCGCATCCTCACCCCTCCCCGCCCGCCGGGCGGTTCAGGATGTGCGCCTGTGCCGCGGCGACCGCAGCCTCGCCCCCCTCCCCGGCCCAGAGCGCGGAATCGAGGCCGATGAACTCGGCTCCCGTCGCCACGAGGTCGGGCACGGACGCGAGATCGCGGGCGAGCGCGATGCAGGGCGTCTCGAAGATCTCGACCCACCAGGCCAGTCGCGCCACGAGGTCGTCGATGGGAAGCCCGGGATCGTCGCCGAACAGGATGTAGTCCGCGCCCGCCTCGCCGGCCTGCATCGCGGCGTGCTTGCTGCGGATGCCGCCGACGCCGAGGATGCGGCCGTCCCGCAGGCGCTCGCGCAGGGCGTGCAGCGGCCCCTTGCCCGCATCCTCCTCCTCGTCGTCCCCCTCGGATTCCGCCTCCGCCGGGGCCGCCTCGGCCTCGGCCGCCGGGACGTGAACGCCGTCGGCGCCGCTGCGCGAGGCCACGGTGGCGAGATCGATGCCCCCACCGCCGGCGAGCACGAGCGCCGCGCCGGCCTCCTGCACCGCCGGGGCGACCGCCTTGACGGCGTTGACGAGCGCCCGCTCGTCGCCCGGGGGCAGGCGCAGGATCACCGCGGCGACGTCGCCGGCCGCGACCGCGCGGGCGAGGCGGTCCCTGAGGTCCGGGCCGGCCTCGGGGGCGGTGAGGAGGATCAGGCGGGTCTGGGGATCGGCCATCGGGATCGTCGAGCCTTCGGGGCGAACAGGCCAGGGATGACAAGGCCAGGGGATGACAAGCCAGGGGCGAGAAACGCACGGGGCGGACGGCCCCTCGGCCGCCCGCCCTGGTGCATCGCGAGTGGGGCGGCGATGCGGCGCGGGCCGCATCGCCGGCGCCGGGAGGTTACTCGGCGGCGGCCTTCGACGGGGCGAAGGACGGGTCGAGCTTGCCGGCGGCGTAGCGCTTGGCCATCTCGGACAGGGCGATCGGACGGATCTTGCCGGCGTGGCCGGCCGTGCCGAACTCCTCGAAGCGCTGCTTGCACAGCTTCGTCATCGCGTCCATGGCGGGCTTCAGGTACTTGCGCGGGTCGAACTCGGCCTTGTTCTCCTGCAGGATCTTGCGGATCTGGCCGGTCATCGCCATCCGGTTGTCGGTGTCGATGTTGATCTTGCGCACGCCGTGCTTGATGCCGCGCTGGATCTCCTCCACCGGCACGCCCCAGGTCGGCTTCATCTCGCCGCCATACTGGTTGATGATGTCCTGCAGGTCCTGCGGGACCGACGAGGAGCCGTGCATCACCAGGTGGGTGTTGGGCAGGCGGCGGTGGATCTCCTCGATCACGTTCATCGCCAGCACCGCGCCGTCGGGCTTGCGGGTGAACTTGTAGGCGCCGTGCGAGGTGCCCATCGCGACCGCGAGCGCGTCGACCTTGGTCGCGGCGACGAACTTCTCGGCTTCCGCCGGGTCGGTCAGGAGCTGGTCGTGCGACAGGACGCCTTCGGCGCCGTGGCCGTCCTCGGCCTCGCCCTCACCGCTCTCCAGCGAGCCGAGCACGCCGAGCTCGCCCTCGACCGAGCAGCCGGCCCAGTGCGCCATCTCGGTCACCTTGCGGGTGATCTCGACGTTGTAGTTGTAGTCCGCCGGGGTCTTGCCGTCGGCCTTGAGCGACCCGTCCATCATCACCGAGGTGAAGCCGTACTGGATCGCGGTGGCGCAGGTCGCCTCGTTGTTCCCGTGATCCAGGTGCATGCAGACCGGGATGTGGGGATAGATCTCGACGAGGCCGTCGATCAGCTTGGCCAGCACGACGTCGTTGGCATAGGCGCGGGCGCCGCGGCTCGCCTGCAGGATCACCGGCGAGTCGGTGGCGTCGGCCGCCGCCATGATGGCGAGGCCCTGTTCCATGTTGTTGATGTTGAAGGCCGGCACCCCGTAGCCGTGCTCGGCGGCGTGGTCGAGAAGCTGCCTGAGCGTGATGCGCGCCATATCCGTATCCTCCGAGATCGTCAGTGTTGCCGCATTATAGCGGACGGGCCGGCCGGCGTCCTACGCCAGCCGACCTGAACGGAACCCTCAAGCTTTCCGGCGCAGCGCGTCGACGCCCGGCAGCGGCTTGCCCTCGAGCCATTCGAGGAAGGCGCCGCCGGCGGTCGAGATGTAGGTGAAGTCCTCCGACACGCCGGCATGGTTGAGCGCCGCCACCGTGTCGCCGCCGCCCGCCACCGAGACGAGCTTGCCGGCCTTGGTGCGCGCCGCAGCATGACGGGCGGCCGCCACCGTGCCCTGGTCGAAGGGCGCGATCTCGAAGGCGCCCACGGGTCCGTTCCACACCAGGGTCTTGGCGTCGTCGATCGCTGCGGCAATCCGGTCGACCGACAGGCCCCCGATGTCGAGGATCATGCCGTTCTCCGGGATCGCGTCGACCCCGTAGGTATGGTGGGGGGCACCGGCCTTGAACTCCTCGGCCACCACGCCGTCGACCGGCAGGATGATGGCGCAGTTCTTTTCCCGCGCCGCCTCGATGATGGCTTGCGCGGTGCCGGCGAGGTCGCGCTCGCACAGCGACTTGCCGACGCCGAGGCCGGCGGCGTGCAGGAAGGTGTTGGCCATGCCGCCGCCGATCACCAGGGCGTCGACCTTGGCGACGAGGTTCTTGAGGAGGTCGATCTTGGTCGAGACCTTCGAGCCGCCGACGATCGCCACCACCGGCCGGGCCGGGGCCTCGAGGCCCTTGGTCAGCGCGTCGAGCTCGGCTTGCATCAGGCGCCCGGCATAGGCCGGCAGCACGTGGGCGAGGCCTTCCGTCGAGGCGTGCGCCCGGTGGGCGGCGGAGAAGGCCTCGTTGACGTAGACGTCGCCGTTGGCGGCCAGCGCCTTCACGAAGGCGGCGTCGTTCTTCTCCTCGCCGGCGTGGAAGCGGGTGTTCTCCAGCATCAGGACGTCGCCGTCCTTGAGCACCGCGATCGCCGACGCGGCTGTCTCGCCGACGCAATCCTCCGCGAAGGCGACCGGGCGGCCGAGCTCTTTCGCGGTGGCCTCGGCGATCGGGCGCAGTGACTCGGCGGCGACCGGCTTGCCCTTCGGGCGGCCGAAATGCGCCAGCAGCACCACCTTGGCGCCGGCCTCGGACAGCTCGTTGAGGGTCGGCAGCACGCGCAGGATGCGGGTGGCGTCGGTGACGCGGCCCTGGTCCATCGGCACGTTGAAGTCGACGCGGACGAGGACGCGCTTGCCCTTCAAGTCGCCGGCATCGTCGAGGGTACGGAAACGGGTCATCGGCGGGGGCACCTTGTCGGGAGAGGGGAGAAGCGCTGTCGGGATCAGCGCAGCGGAATCAGGCCCTGGAGGTTGAGGCGCTGCGCGACCAGGGTCAGCGCCACCGTCAGGACTGCCGTGACGACGGCCGTGACGATCAGGGCGCCGGCGCCCGGCAGGCGGCGGGTGCGCTCAGCGATCGCCCGGACCTCGTTGCGGAGCGCCGCGAGATCGGCCTGGCGGGCGGCCTCGTTCATGCGGGCGCCGGCCTCCTCGACCCGGTCCTCGACGCGGGCGAGCAGAGCCTCGGAGCGGGCGTACTTGTCCTCGATCCGCGAGGCCTTGTCCTCGATGCGGGCGAGCTGGTCGGCGACGCCGGCGGGCAGCGCGACCGCCGGTGCGGTCGCAGGCATCGGCGCAACCTGCGTCGGCGAAACGTGTGCCGGAACGGCGGGGGCCGCCCCCTGCTGCGCCGGGGTCGGAACCGGCCCCTGGAGCAGGGCGGTGTCGGCGGCGTTCGCGGGGCGGGTGGAGGGCGCGGCGTCGGTCATCGGCGGATCCTCGGGGGCGAATCCTTCAAGGGCAGAGCGGGCGGCCCCGCGGCGGGGCCGCCCGAAAACGAAGGTCGGCCCCTGTGAGGGCCGGCCCGTCGCGTCCGCCGCGTCAGATCAGCTTCGCCATCGCGATGGCGGTGTCGGCCATGCGGTTCGAGAAGCCCCACTCGTTGTCGTACCAGGTCAGCACGCGCACGAAGGTGCCGTCCATGACCTTGGTCTGGTCGATGTGGAAGGTCGACGAGTGGGGATCGTGGTTGAAGTCGATCGAGACGTTCGGGGCCTCGGTGAAGCCGAGCACGCCCTTGAGCGGGCCGTTGGCGGCGGCCTTGATCGCCTCGTTGATCTCGGCGACCGAAGTGGCGCGCTTGGAGTTGAACTTGAAGTCGACGACCGAGACGTTCGGGGTCGGCACGCGGATCGAGGTGCCATCGAGGCGGCCGTTCAGCTCCGGCAGCACCAGGCCGACGGCCTTGGCGGCGCCGGTCGTGGTCGGGATCATCGACAGGGCCGCGGCGCGGGCCCGGTAGAGGTCCTTGTGCATCTGGTCCAGCGACGGCTGGTCGTTGGTGTAGGAGTGGATCGTGGTCATGAAGCCGCGCTCGATGCCGACGGCGTCGTTGAGCACCTTGGCGACCGGGGCGAGGCAGTTGGTGGTGCACGAGGCGTTGGAGACCACGAGGTGGTCGGCCGTCAGCTTGTCGTGGTTCACGCCGTAGACGACCGTGAGGTCGGCGCCGTCGGCGGGGGCCGAGACGAGGACGCGCTTGGCGCCGGCGTCGAGGTGCAGCTTCGCCTTGTCCTTCGAGGTGAAGATGCCGGTGCATTCCATCGCGATGTCGACGCCGAGCTCGCGGTGGGGCAGCTCGGCCGGGTTCTTGATCGCGGTGACGCGGATGCGCTGGCCGTCGACCACGATGTGGTCGCCCTCGACCGAGACGGTACCGGGGAACTTGCCGTGGACCGAATCGAAGCGCAGCAGGTGGGCGTTGGTCTCGACCGGGCCGAGATCGTTGATGGCCACGACCTCGATGTCGGTGCGGCCGGCTTCCTTGATGGCGCGCAGTACGTTGCGGCCGATGCGTCCGAAGCCGTTGATGGCGACCTTGACCGTCATGTGTTCTCTCCCGTGGGGTTGGCGTGGCGGAGGGTGTGGGGGCCGAGAGGCCCCGCAGCGGACCGGGCGGCGCGGCGGGCGCGGCGCGTGTCGACGCTGAGGAAGAAGGGCCGGCGCTCGCCGGAATGGCCCGCTGCGCCGCCCGTGGTCCCGGACACGCCGGCCGTCCCGGCGGGGACGGCACTGGCGGGGAGCACGGGAAGCGTCACGGCGGCTCGTAACTCTGTCAATCCGCCGGCGACAACCGCCCGGCGGGGGCGCCGGCTTCCTATCATGGCGCCGGGAGGTGTCAAACCCGGACGGGGCTTTGGGGAAAACCCTCCTGTTCGCGGTCGCGATCCGGCAGCATCGCGCGGATTCTTCATCGGATGACACCGCGTTCTCGCACGTGATCGTCATCCGCTCGCGGTGTCGACGCCGCCGATACGGATGCGGAACATCGCGTGGGAGACCTTTAACCATGCTCGCGCAACGGGCAGGAGACAGCCGTGCCCGTAAAGAAGATTGCATTCACCGACCTGTATGCCGAGAGGCATAGGTGACGACAACGATGCAGATCGATCTTCACACCCTCTATTGCCTGATCGTGGGCACGGTGCTGGTCGCCGGCGCGACGATGCTGTGGGAGCGCCAGGCCCAGCCGCGGCGGGCCCGCGAGCTCGGAATCTGGGCCGGCGCCTTCCTGGCCTTCGCGGCCGGCCTCGTCGTGGCGATCAACCGGACCGCCCTGCCGGGCGTCCTGGGATCGGCGCTCGCCAACCTGCTGATCGTGTCCGGCTACCTGATGGTCCTGCACGGCGTCGCCCTCCTCGACGGGCGGGCGCGGCTGCGCCTGCCGCTCGCCGTGCTGGTCGGCCTCGCCCTCCTGTGGGCCACGGTCGGGGTGCACGCGCCCGGCATGCTCTGGAACTATCTCGGCTCGCTGCCGATCGCGCTGGCCTGCGGGCTGACCGCCTGGCGGCTCCTGCGCAGCCGCACCGCCCGGACCTTGCGCGCACGGCAGGTCGCGGTCGCGGTGGCGGGCGGGCACGCCCTGTTCTACCTCGTGCGGGGGGTCGCGACGCCCGCCCTCGTGGCGATCTACGGCGAGGCGCTGCTGCCGATCTTCGGCAAGGTGACGATGTACGAGGGCGTGCTCTACTCCGTCGCGATGCCGATGGGGCTGATCGCGCTGGTGCGCGAGGAAGCGCAGGCGCAGGCCGTCGCGGCCTCCCGCACCGACCACCTCACCGGCCTACAGAACCGCCACGGCTTCTTCGAGGACGGGGAGCGGCTCCTCGCCGCGCGCCCCGCCGCGCTGCTGGCCTTCGACCTCGACCACTTCAAGGCGATCAACGACCGCCACGGCCACGCCGCCGGCGACGCGGTGCTGCGGCTCTTCGCCGACACCGCCCGCCGGGCCGCCGGGCCGGACGCGCTCGTCGCCCGGCTCGGCGGCGAGGAATTCGCCGCCCTGCTGCCGGGGCTCGACGTCGCCGCGGCGCGGCAGGTCGGCGAGGGCGTCGCCCGCCGCTTCGCCGAGGCGGCGCTCGACCGCGCCGGACCCGGCATCCCAGCGACCGTCAGCATCGGGCTCGCCGCAGCGTGGGCCGAAAGCCGTGATCTCCCTGCCCTGCTCTCGGCCGCCGACCGCGCCCTCTACCGGGCCAAGGCCGCCGGGCGGAACCGGCTCGAGGTGGCGGCGGCGGCCTGATCGTCCCCGCACTCCCCGTTATCCCCGCCCTCACCCGGGCGGCATTCCCGTTCGCGCCGGACCGGCCGGCACGGCGATTGCGACGCGGGCCCCGGACCTTTAGGATTTCGGCCGAGTATCCGTGGTTTCAGTCGGCGTTCGTCGCGGCGTTTTTTCGGAGGTGAGCATGACCGCAGCGGTGGAGGAAGCGCTGCGCCGCCTCGAAGCCTCGGTGGCCCTGCTCGAATCCGCGGTGGCGCGCCGGCTCGACGCGGAGCGCAGCCACAGCGACCTCGAGACCGAGCTGGAGATCATGCGCGACGACCGGGCCCGGCTCGCGGCGGAGCTCGACGGCGCCACCGCCCGCCTCGCCGAGATGCAGTCGGTGACCGAGGACGTCGACCACCGCCTCGGCCGCGCCATCGGCACCGTCGAGGGCGTGCTCGGCCGCACCGGCGAGCGGGGCGAGGGCTGACGGTCCTGATTCCGCGTTTCATGCGTTCGATGAGGGCATTCGTGCCTAGAGCACTTCACGATCGCGCTGCAATCGCGAAGCTCTCTAGGTCTCTGATATTGCCGCATTTTCTGCGACGAACCGGCATCCACTTCGTCGGAAAATGCTCTAAGGTGACCCCATGCCTCAAGTGACCGTCACCATCGCCGGCAAGACCTACCGCATGGCCTGCGGCGAGGGCGAGGAGCGCCACCTCGAAGGGCTGGCCGCGAGCTTCGACGCCCGGATCGGCGACATGCGCAAAGCCTTCGGCGAGATCGGCGACATGCGCCTGCACGTGATGGCGGCGCTCACCCTCGCCGACGAGCTGGCCGAGACCAAGCGCCGGATGGAGGCGATGGAGCGCGAGACCGCATCCTTGCGCGAATCCACCGATGCCGGCAGCGCCGAGCGCGAGGCCTCCGAGGCGCGCCTCGCCGAGACCGTGCAGCGCACGGCGGAGCGGATCGAGCGGCTGGCGCGGCGCCTGGGGCCGGTGCCGGGAGGCGCGCAGGGCGGCTGAGGCCGCCCGCGATCACCGCCGCGCCGTCGAGCCCCGGGCGATCAGCCGCCCGCTGAGCACCACCTTGCGCACCGGCTGGCCGGGGGTCTTCAGCCGGTCGAACAGCAGTCCGATCGCCTGGGCGCCGATCTCGGCGACGGGCTGCTCGATCACCGTCAGGCCGGGCTCGACCAGCTCGGTCCAGGGCTCGTTGTCGAACCCCGCGAGCGCGATCCCACCGGGCCAGGCGACGCCCGCCGCGCGGGCCGCCCGCACCGCTCCCATCAGGATCAGGCCGTTCGAGACGATCAGCGCCTCGGGTCTCGCCGGCTCGGCGAGCCAGCGCGCCACCTCTCCTTGCGCCGGCTCGGCGTCGGGCGGCACGTTGCGCATCTGCGGTGCAAGCCCGTGCCGGCGCATCGCCGCGAGATAGCCGTCGCGGCGCTCCTCCGCGGTCGAGCTGGTGGAACCGAACAGGCCGGCGATGCGGGAATAGCCCTGCTCCACCAGGTGGTCGACCAGGGCCGCGCCCGCCGCCACGTTGTCGAGCACCACCCCGTCATGGCCGCCGGGCGGTCCGGTGCGGTCGATCAGCACCAGGGGGAAGGAAAAGTCCTCCGGCCGCAGCCGCTCGGCGGTGCGGCGGGTCGGCGCGAAGACGACGCCGGTGACCCGCTCCTCCTGCATCAGGCGCAGGTACAGGGCCTCGCGCTCGGCATCCTCGCCGGTGTTGCACAGGATCAGCCGCATCCCGGCCTGGTAGGCCGCGTCCTCGACCGCCCGGCTGACCGCGGTGAAGAACGGGTTGCGGATGTCGGCGACGATGAGCCCGATGGTCTGGGCCGATTGCGAGCGCAGGCGGCGGGCCGACAGGTTCGGGCGGTAGCCGGTCGCCCGCACCGCCGCCTCGACCTGCTCGCGCAGGGCGTCGCTGACCGGGCCCTTGCCCAGCGCCCGCGACACGGTCGCGGTGGAAACGCCCGCCGCGCGGGCGACGTCACGGATGCCGACGGTCATCGCCTCGAAAACGTTTTCAGCCTCGTTACACCTGTTGTGACAGCCGGACGCGCCCTGTGCAAGTCCTGACACTGACCGTGACGCGGGCGAGCCGCAGATTGCCGCTTGACGCGACGACTGAAAACGTTTTCATAGGCACCAAGGAAAACCCGAACGCTTTCCGGGAGGAAGCCATGCTCGCGCCGACACCGCCGCTGACGCCGCGCGTCCTGATCCGCACTGCCGCCGCGCCCGCGACCAAGGAGGCTGCCATCCGCGAGGCGGCCCAGCTCCTCGTCGCCGCCGGCTGCATCGACCCGGCCTACGAGGCCAGCATGCTGCGCCGGGAAGAGGTGGCCAACACCTATCTCGGCCACGGCGTCGTGATCCCGCACGGCATGGTCGACGATCGCGCTCTGGTGCGCGAGAGCGGCCTCGCCGTGCTCCAGGTGCCCGGCGGCGTCGCCTGGCACGACGGGCAGGACGCCCACCTGGTGGTGGCGATCGCCGCCCAGTCCGACACCCACATCACGGTCCTGCGCCGCCTCACCCGGCTGATCCAGGACGAGGCCCGGCTCGAGCGCCTGCGCACCACGACCGACGCCGCCGAAATCGCCGCGGCGCTCGCCGAGGACGCCGCCGCCCCCGGCAGCGCCGGCCCGGCCGCCGACCTCGCCCAGAGCTTCGCCTGGACCGTCGACTACCCCACCGGCCTGCATGCCCGCCCGGCCTCGTCCTGGGTCGAGGCGGCCCGCACCAGTCCCGCCCGGATCCAGGTCCGCCACGGCGCCGAGGTGGCGGATGCCAAGAACCTGATCTCGCTGCTCCAGCTCGGCCTGCGCGCCGGCGACGAGGCGGTGATCTCCGCCGAGGGCGACGACGCGCCGGCGGCGCTGGCCCGGCTCAAGGCCGTGGTCACCGGCCTGTCGGCCGGCGAGAAGGCGGCGGCCGCCCGCGCGGCGGAGGCCGCCGCCAGGGCCGCCGCTCCGGTCGCGGGCTGGAACCCGACTGACGCCTGCCAGGTGATCCCCGGCATCGGCGCGAGCCCGGGCCTCGCCATCGGGCCGATCCACGTGCTCGGCCCCACCGAGGTCGCGGTGCCGGACGAGCCCGAGCCGCTGACCCGCGGCGGCGACCGGCTGCACGCGGCGCTCGAATCGACCACGGCCCAGCTCAAGGCCCTCGCCGACGATACCGGCCGGCGCCTCGGCAAGGCCGATGCGGGGATCTTCAAGGCGCAAGCCGACCTCATCGCCGACACCGACCTGATCACGCTGGCCTGCCAGCTGATGGTCGAGGGCCACGGCGTCGCCTTCGCGTGGAACCAGGCGGTGGAGCGGATGGCCGGCCAGCTCTCGGCTCTGGGCAACCCGGTCCTCGCCGCCCGCGCGGCGGATTTGCGCGACGTCGGCCGGAGGGTGCTGGCCCAGATCGACCCCGCGCTCCGGTCCGGCCACGCCCTGCCGGACGAGCCCTGCATCCTGCTCAGCCCCGACCTCGCCCCCTCCGACACCGCCGGGCTCGATCCCACCCGGGTGCTCGGGCTCGCGACGGCGCAGGGGGGCCCGACCTCCCATACTGCGATCCTCGCCCGGACGCTGGGCATCCCCTCGGTGGTCGCGGCGGGTCCCGGCCTGCTCAGCCAAGCCGCGGGCCGGCGCGCGATCCTCGACGGCACCACCGGGCGGCTCTACGTCGACCCCAGCGAGCGCGACCTCGCCTCGGCGCAGGCCTGGCGCGAGTCCCTGCGCGCCACGCAGGAGGAAGAGGCCCGCGAGCGCGGCCTGCCGGCCCGCACCCGCGACGGGCACGCCCTCGCCATCGGCGCCAACGTCAACACGCCCGACCAGGTCCCCTTCGCCCTGTCGCAGGGCGCCGAGGGCGTCGGCCTGATGCGCACCGAGTTCCTGTTCCTGGAGCGCGGCGACACCCCGGACGAGGACGACCAGTACGCCACCTACCGGGCGATGCTGGAGGCGCTCGCCGGCCGCCCGCTGATCGTGCGCGCCCTCGACATCGGCGGCGACAAGCAGGTGCCCCACCTCGCCTTGCCGAAGGAGGAGAACCCCTTCCTCGGCGTGCGCGGCGCCCGGCTGCTCCTGCGCCGGCCCGACCTGATGGAGCCGCAGCTGCGCGCCCTCTACCGTGCCGCGAAGGATTGCGTGCCGGCCGGCGCCCCGACCGGCAAGGACGCACCCCTCTCGATCATGTTCCCGATGATCACCTCGGTCCCCGAGGTCCTGGCCCTGCGCGAGGCCTGCGAGCGGATCCGGGCCGAGATCGGCGCGCCGGACGTGCCGCTCGGCATCATGATCGAGGTGCCGGCGGCGGCGATCCAGGCCGACGCACTGGCCGCTCACTGCGACTTCTTCTCGATAGGCACCAACGACCTGACGCAATACGCGCTCGCCATCGACCGCCAGAACACCGAGCTGGCGCCGGAGGCCGATTCGCTCCACCCGGCGGTCCTGCGCCTGGTGCGGATGACCTGCGAGGGCGCGAGCCGGCACGGGCGCTATGTCGGGGTCTGCGGCGGCATCGCCGGCGACCCGTTCGGGGCGGGGCTCCTCGCGGGCCTCGGCGTCCACGAGCTCTCGATGACCCCGCGCGACCTGCCGGCGGTGAAGGCGCGCCTGCGCGCCGCCTCGCTGTCCGAGCTGAAGGCGCTCGCCGACGAGGCCTGCGCGCAACCCGACGCCGCGTCGGTGCGGGCCCTCGACCGTTCGGAGACGCACCGGTGACCCGCATCCTCACCCTCACCCTCAACCCGGCGATCGACCGCACCGTCACCCTCGACCGGCTGGCGCCGGGCGAGGTCCACCGCGCTCGCGCGGTCCGCGACGATGCCGGCGGCAAGGGCATCAACGTGGCGAGCTGCCTCGCCGACTGGGGCGTGCCGGTCGCCGCCGCCGGGGTGCTCGGCTCCGGCAACGCCGCCGCCTTCGAGGCCCTGTTCGTCGCCAAGGGCATCGAGGACCGCTTCGTCTGGATGCCGGGCGAGACCCGCACCAACCTGAAGCTCGTCGATTCCGCCGGCACCACCGACGTCAACCTGCCGGGCCTCGCTCTCGAACCCGCGACCCTGCGGGCGGTGCGGGCGCTCCTCGCCGAGGCCGCCGGCCCGGACACGATCGCGGTGCTGGCCGGCAGCCTGCCGGCGGGCGCGGAGCCCGGCCTCTACGCCGCGCTGACGGCGGAGCTGAAGGCCCGGGGCGCCCGGGTGCTGCTCGACGCCTCCGGCCCGGCGCTCGCCGCCGCCCTCGCCGCCGAGGTGCTGCCCGACGCGGTCAAGCCCAACCGGCACGAGCTGGAGGAATGGGCCAGCCGCCCCCTCCCCGCTTTCGCCGACGTGGTCGCGGCGGCGCGCGGCCTGGTGGCGCGCGGAATCCCGCTCGTCGTGGTGTCGCTGGGCGCGGACGGCGCGGTGTTCGTGCGCGACGCCGAGGCGCTGCACGCGCTCCCGCCGGCCATGGCGGTGGCGAGCACCGTCGGGGCCGGCGACGCCCTGGTGGCCGGGCTGGTGGCGGGCCTGTGCGCCGATCTGAGCCTCGCCGACACCGCCCGCCTGGCGCTGGCTTTCGCCGCCGGCAAGCTGACCCGGGCGGGGGCCAACCTGCCGGGGCGCGAGGCGGTCGAGGCGATCGCGAGGGATATCGCGGTTCGCGCGCTCCCCGCAGAGCAAAGCTGAGCCACCAGAATCGTCGGTCTACCCGACCCCGTTCCACCCCTCCGGGTCATCCCGGGGCTCGCCAAAGGCGAGAGCCCGGGATCCAGAACCGCTAGTGGTACAGAATAAGGCGAGCAACGGTCCGTCTTATCCTTTTCCAGCTGTGTGTCTGGATTCCGGGCTCCGCTTCGCGGCCCCGGAATGACGGAGAGGGTTTCAACACTCGAAGCCGGATCAACCACAAGACTTCAGGAGGAACACCCCATGACCCACTTGGTGGCCGTCGTCGGCGGCGGCGATCTCAGCACCCACGCGGTGCTGGCGGCCGAGGCCCTGCGCAGGGCGGCGGGACGGCGCAACCAGCGCCTCGACCTCGAACTGCGCGGCCGCGGCGCGACCGGCGCCCCCTTGAGCGAGGGCGCGATCCAGGGCGCCGACGCGGTGCTCCTCGTCGGCACCGGCGATCTCGGCGAGGGCCGGTTCAGCGCTCTGAGCCGCGCCAAGGCGGCGATCGAGGACGTGCTCACCGACGTCGACGGGGTGATCGACCGGGCGCTCGCGGGCAGAAGCCCCGGCGCGAGGCCGGGCGCTGCGCCGGAGACGAGCGGGCCCAAGCGCATCGTCGCCATCACCTCCTGCCCGACTGGCATCGCCCACACCTTCATGGCGGCGGAAGGCATCCAGGCCGCCGCGCAGGCGCTCGGCCACGCGGTGCGGGTCGAGACGCAAGGCTCGGTCGGCGCCCGCGACGCGCTGACGCCGGACGAGATCGCGGCGGCCGACATCGTGCTGATCGCCGCCGATACCGGGGTCGATCGCGGGCGCTTCTCCGGCAAGCGGGTCTACGCCACCACCACCAAGGCGGCGATCCGCGACGGCAAGGGGCTGATCGCCACCGCCCTGAAGGACGCCGAACTCCAAGGAGCGCAAGTCGCCGATTCCGGCCCCGCCCGCCCGGCCGCCGCCGAGACGAAGGCCGGCGCCTACAAGCACCTGATGACCGGCGTGTCGTTCATGCTGCCCTTCGTGGTGGCGGGCGGCCTGCTGATCGCGCTGGCCTTCGCCTTCGGGGGCATCGACGCGATGTCGCCGGAGAACAAGGGGAGCTTGGGCTTCGCGCTGGGCGAGATCGGCGCCAAGGCGGCCTTCGCGCTGATCGTGCCGGCGCTCGCCGGCTACATCGCCTACTCGATCGCCGACCGGCCGGGCATCGCCCCGGGGATGATCGGCGGCATGCTGGCGGCGAACCTCAACGCCGGCTTCCTCGGCGGCATCGTGGCGGGCTTCATCGCCGGCTACACCGTGTCCTTCCTGAGCCGCACGATCCGGCTGCCGAAGAACCTGGAGGGCCTCAAGCCCGTCCTGATCCTGCCGCTCCTCGGCACGCTCGTGACCGGCCTCCTGATGGTCTACGTCGTCGGCGTTCCGGTGGCGGCGTTGCTCGCCGCGCTCACCGGCTGGCTCAAGGGCATGCAGGGCGCGAGCGCGCTGCTGCTCGGCCTGATCCTCGGCGCCATGATGGCGGTCGACATGGGCGGGCCAATCAACAAGGCGGCCTACGCCTCCTCCGCCGCGCTGATCTCGTCGGGCATCTACGCCCCGATGGCCGCCGTGATGCTCGCCGGCATGACTCCGCCGCTCGGCATCGCGCTGGCCACCCGGCTCTTTCCCGGCCGCTTCAGCGAAGCCGAGCGCGAGGCCGGCAGCGCCGCGGCGGTGCTGGGCGCGGCCTTCATCACCGAGGGGGCGATCCCCTTCGCGGCCGCCGACCCCTTGCGGGTGATCCCGGCCCTGGTGGCCGGCTCGGCAGTGGCGGGCGCCCTGTCGATGACCCTCGGGGTGGCGCTCCGCGTCCCCCATGGCGGCCTGTTCGTGCTGCCGATCCCGAACGCCATCACCCCGGTGCTCGGCGCCGTGGTGGCTCTCGTGGCCGGCACCGTCATCACGGCCGTGCTGGTGGGCGTGCTCAAGAAGCGGGCGGCCTGACCGGCCGCCGTCCCGCGGCGACGATCCGACACGGTCTCGGCAATCCCGATCGTCGCCGCCCGCAACATTTCCTGATAGACGAGGAGGCTCGCCCGCGATCCCGCGGGTCGTTGCTTGACCTGTGTCGGAATGGACTACGCGGCAACATGACGGTGATCGGGCAGGTCACGCTGGACCTGGTCCAGGCGATGAAGGCGGCACACAGCACGGCCGAGGTCGTGGCGATCCTGACCCGCGCCGGCGGGATCTTCGGCTACGAGCACTTCGCCATCGCGGGCCTGCCGCAGACAACCGGCGAGACCCTGCCCGACCGGCTGCTGCTGATGCACTGGCCGGCGGAATGGGCGGAGCGCTACGTCGCGCGGGATTACGTCCGGCACGATCCGGTGGTGGCGCATGTGCGGCGCACCACCGCGCCGTTCCTGTGGTCGGAGGTCGCGATCGAGCACGGCGCGGTCCTGGCCCGGCGGATCATGGACGAGGCGCGCACCTTCGGCCTCGGCGACGGCTTCTGCGTGCCGATCCACGACGTCGACGGCACCGAGAGCGTCGCCTCGTTCGGCGCGCCGCGGATGGACCTGTCGGAGGAGGCCGGGGCCGGGCTGCACCTCCTGGGCATCTACGCCCACCTCGCCTCGCGCCGCCTCGGCCCGGCCGTGCCGGCCACGCCCACCCGCCCGGGCGGGGCGACACCTTGCCGGACGCGCGACGTCGCGTGCCGCGGGCGGGCGACCGCCGGCAGGACCGGCCGGGCAACGTCCGGGATCCCGTTCACGCCGCAGCGCGCGGTGGAGGTGTGCCGGGGATCGATCGTTTAGCGGCGCGACGGGGTGAAGACCCGTCCGCCGCGCGAGATCCCGGCCCCGACCAGGTCTTCAGCCCGACCTGGCGAACATCCCGTAAATTTACGGTCTATCTCATTCCAGTATCAAAGATCATGAGTGGCTCCACAGCAAGGAGCCCCGATCTTGATCACGATCATCGATCGCGACAACTATCGCGCCAGCGCAGAACTGCTCGACCGGATCTACTGCTTCCGTCACCGCCTGTTCGTCGAGACGATGCGGTGGGAGGCGTGCCGCAAGCCCGACGGACGCGAGCGGGACCAGTTCGACGGGCCGGACTGCATCCACGTCGCGGGGATCGACGGCGGCGAGGTCGTGTCATATTCGCGCCTGCTGCCGACGACCCGGCCGCATCTCCAGAGCCACGTCTACCCGCAGCTCCTCCAGGGCGCGACCGCCCCGTGCGGCCCGCGGATCTTCGAGTGGACCCGCTGCGGCGCCGCACCCTGGCGGCGGGCCTCCGCCACCGCGAAGGACCCGGTCGCCGGGCGCCAGTTCGTCGCGGTGGCCGAGCTGACCGGGCGGCTCGGCCTCGACGGCTACCTGATCCAGGCCCACCCGATCATGATCACCCACCTGGCGACGCTCGGCTGGGAGACCGAGCCCCTGGCGCTGCCGATGATCTACGACGGCAATCCCCTTGTGCCGTTCCTCGCCCGCTGGACGCCGGAGACCGCCGACACCACGAGGGCGGTGTTCGGGCTCCGCGGCACCGCCTACGACGTGCCGCGCGGCCTCGGCCGGGAGCCGCGCGAGGAGCGGACCTTGCGGGCTTCGTAAGAGCTTACTCGACCCCGGCCGGGGGCTTGAGCGTCGCGCCGATGCGCGAGGAGACGATCACCGCCTGGGTCCGGCTCTCGACGCCGAGCTTCTGCAGGATCGCCGAGACATGGGCCTTCACGGTCGCCTCCGAGACGCCGAGCTCGTAGGCGATCTGCTTGTTGAGCAGGCCCTCGGACAGCATCATCAGCACCCGCACCTGCTGCGGCGTCAGGGTGGCGAGGCGGCGCATGAGGTCGGCCGTCTCCTTGTCCTCGGAGGCCGACAATTCGATGTCCGGCGGCGACCAGTTGCCGCCGGCCAGCACCCGCCCGATCGCCTCGCCGATGCGGTCGACCTCGAGGGATTTCGGGATGAAGCCGGCGGCGCCGAAATCGAGGGCGCGGCGGATCACCACCGGGTCCTCGTTGGCCGAGACGATCACCACGGGGATCGCCGGGTGCTGCGCCCGCAGGTAGATCAGGCCGGAGAAGCCCTGCACCCCCGGCATCGTGAGGTCGAGCAGCACGAGGTCGATCTCGGGCTCCCGGTCGAGGATCGCCGTCAACGGCTCGAGCCCGCTCGCCTCGATGATCCGGGCGCCGGGCATGATCGCCGTCACGGCGCCGCGCAGCGCACCGCGAAAGAGCGGGTGGTCGTCCGCGACGACGATGGTGGTCTCGGAACCCAACGCACTCCCCGCCACGGCACCCGCGCTCCTCGGCGCTTCTCGGCCTACTTCTTTTGTCTCTATAGCTTTTTTGGCGGGGTTGAAACCGGAGGGTGTGCGTTCTCCACGCCGGCCCGGCCGTGGCCGAGTGCGCAGGGAGCCACGCCCGCGCCTCGGCGGTCTCCCGCACCCGAAAACCCGCATCCGAGCGGGACCGCCCGGCATGCATGGGCCGGCTCCTGCCGGCGTCGGGTCCCCAGCCCAGCTCCGGGACGGGTCCCGTCTGCGTCATCGTGCGAATGCGGCAACGTCGACGCCCGCACTGGGCGTTCGCCGGGCGCCCCCTACCCTCGCCTCGACCCGCAAGTCATGCGCCGCCCCTCGCGGCCGGCGCGCCGACCGGCCCGGAGGCGTACCCGACGATGGCCCAAAATCGACCGGACCAGGATCTTCCCGACCTGCCGCCGGAAGCCTTCGCGAAGCGCGACCGAACGCCCGATCCGCTGTTCTACGAACACCCCCGCTTCGTGACCCATATCGACGCAGCCGCGATCGCGGCGGTGACCGACCTGTACCGGGAGGTCGTCCCGGCGGGCGGCGACGTCCTCGACCTGATGTCGAGCTGGGTCAGCCACCTGCCGGACGAGATCGCCTATGCCAGCGTCGTCGGCCACGGCCTGAACGCCGCGGAACTCGCCGCCAACCCGCGGCTGACCCGGCGATTCGTACAGGATCTCAACGCCGCGCCGCACCTGCCCCTCGACGCGGCGAGCCTCGACGCCGCCCTGATCTGCGTCTCGGTGCAGTACCTGCAGCGGCCCGTGGCCGTCCTGTCCGAGGTCGCCCGCGTGCTGCGCCCCGGCGCCCCGGTGGTGGTCTCGTTCTCGAACCGCTGCTTCCCGACCAAGGCGGTGGCGATCTGGCATGGTCTCGATGTCGCGGGCCAGGTCCAGCTCGTCGGCCTGTATCTCGAACGCGCCGGCTTCACCCGCATCGAGGGATGGGCGCTGCGGCCCGAGGACAGTCCCGGCGACCCGATGACGGCGGTGATCGGCCGGATTCCGGCGGCCTGAGGAACCCGGGCCGGCCCCGCGCGGGCGTCACGGGGCGGCGGCCCCCGCCCTCTCGCCCGGAGCGCGGGCGGGGAACCAGTTGCCGTGGAAGCCCGGCGGGATCCGGTGCCCGAGGCGGATCGTGGCGACGGGCGGTGCCTCGAAGGTTCGCGCGTCGAGGATGACGCAATCCGTCGTGTCCCGCGCGGTGTCGATGACGAGCCCGACGAGCCAGCCCTCGTCCTCACCGGCCTCAGGGTTCGCCGGCACAAAGACGAACTCGCCCGGGATCCGGTCGGCCCCGAACTCGTGCACCAGGCGCTCGCCCGTCTCCAGGTCGTGCCGGTAGAGCTGCGTCGCCCCGGCGAGCTGCGTGTTGCCGTCGGCCGGGACGCTCACCGTGTAGAGGACGCGGTGGCGCTGCCCGAGGCGCCGCTCGTCGATGCGGGGGAATTCCTGCGCCGCCGGGTCTAGCACCCGCCGCGCGACGTGCCGGGTCGCGGGGTCGATCGTCCAGCGTTCGAGCCGGCCCGGGCCGTCGAACCCGCCCCCAGCCGCGGTGAACACCGTGTCGTAGGCGACGACGTCGAGGATCACCCGACCGTCGGCCTCGTCGTAGGCGTTGGCGGCGTGGAACACGAAGCAGGGCTCGACCGCGCACCACAGGATGTCGGCGCCGTCGCCCCGCCTGGGCAGCAGGCCGACCCGGGCCCGGTGGCGGGGATTCCAGCGGAACGGGAAGCGGTAGCCGGCGAGCAACGCCGCGAACGAGAACGTGACCGGCAGGTCGAGCACGATCGCGAAGCGCGCCGTGATCGCGCAGTCGTGGATGCAGGGGCCGTGCTCGACCGCCACGGCCATGTCCCGCACGACCTGCCCGGCCGGCGAGAGGACGACGTGGCGGACGCGGTTCCAGACGCGGCCGTCATAGGCGATCGCGTGGGTCTCGCCGGTCAGCGGGTCGCGGTGCGGATGCCCGGTGAAGGACCCGGCGAGCGTCCCGTCGAACGGGTTGTAGCGCTGGTCGTCCAGGGTTCGCGAGAGCTCGACGGGAGTGCTGCCGGCCTCGACGACCGCGAAGACCCGGCCGCCGATCTCGACGACGTTGGTGTTGACAGTATCGTTGCCGCCCCGCCGCGGTCCGGGGGCGGCCGGCCGTCCGAGCGCCGCGGCGGCGTGGCGCGAGCCGATCCAGCGGTTGCGGTACCACAAGGCTCGGCCGCCCCCGATCGCGAGACCGTGCACCATGCCGTCGCCGAGGAACCAGTCGTGGCCCCGCCTCGCCGGACGGGCGGGATTGGCCCCCATCTTGAGGTAGAGGCCGTCGAGGCCGGGCGGGATCGTCCCGGTGACGGGCAGGTCCTGCAGCGTCAGTTCCTCGCGCATCGGTTCGTGGATTCCGACCACGAAGGGGTTGCGCGCGCCGGGCAAGCGCAGCCGGTTGCAAGCCGCCCACAGGCCGACGCCGACCTCGGCGGCGGCGCGGAAAGCCGACCGGATGCGATTCGACATCGATGGCGCTGCGCAGGAACCGGACTTGTTCATGGAGATTGGCTTGCCGGGCCGGCGCGCAGGCTGGCCGGTAGGATGATCATGTCCGAAGATACCGAAAAGCACCGCGCCTTGCTCAGTGCCCTCAGGGACGCAGCGGGCAAGCGCGACGGCTCTTTCGAGCAGGCCGTCACGAAAGCCTTCGAGCACGTCTTCGACCATCTCGGACGCCTGAACGATCACGTCTCCCTCGGGGGTCCCGATGGCGGCGACCCCCAGTTGAAGCCCGGTGAATCGCCGACCCTGCGGTAGGTGCGGGACACGGTCCGGGCGGCCCGGTAGCGACACGGCCCCGGCCGGAAGGCCGGCCCCGCGAGGGCCGAAGCCGGGGTTTGCCGCATGACGGCTCGCGTCGTGCCCAGCGCATCGATGCCGATCCGCATGACGGCCGTGTTGCCTGTCCGCAGCACGCCGGCCGCATCGGCGACCACGTTGGGGCGCCCCGCGAAGGCGCACCCGACAACGCCGACCCCGCCGAAGAGCACGAGAGACCCCGGGATGCGATGTTCGATGGCGATCACGGTCATGACGGCAGGGGCACAAGGCAGATCGCGCGTGGATGCCAATCGGCATCAGTTGCTCACCGGCATCGCGATGTTCTAGCGCACTTCACGATCGCGTTGCAATCGCGAAGCTCTCTAGATCTTTGATTTTGCCGCTTTTTCTTCGACGAACCGGTGTCCACTTCGTCGGAAAATGCTCTAGAGGATGAAACCTGCTCGCGAAATCTGTCCGCCGATGCCGTTTCGAATAACGAATTACTATTTAGACGTGGGATTCCGACGATGCGCTAGGCCGGGAAGGCCTGCTCCAATTGCCGCACGTCGTCCGGGTCCAGCGTCAAGGTCAGAGCCGCTGCGTTCTCGCGGACATGGGCGACCGAGCCGGACTCGGGAATGGTGATGACGCTTCCGGAACGCATCGCCCACGTCAGAGCCACGGCCGCCGGACTTGCACCCCGCGACGCGGCGATGCGCTGGACAATCGGGCTCCGCAAGACACTCGAGCCTTCGCCGCCGAGCGGTGAATAGGCCATGAGCGGCATGCGGTGCTGCACGCACCACGGCAGCACCTCGCGCTCGACCGTCCGGTCGGCCAAGCTGTAGGGCACCTGGTTGATCGCGCATCGTTCGCCGGCAGGGATGCGGTACAGCCGATCCAGATCGGCAACGCCGAAGTTCGAGACACCCCACCGCCGGATCTGACCGCCGGCCCGCAATTGCTCGAAGGCGCCGACGACTTCTGCCAGATCCTTCACGCGGTCGGGCCAGTGCAGCAGGTACAAGTCGAGATAGTCGGTACCGAGACGGGCGAGGCTGGCGGCGCAGGCGCCCTGGATGCCCGCCCGGGTCGCATGCGTGGGCCACACTTTCGAGACGAGGAAGACGCGATCGCGCCGGTCCTTGATCACGCGCCCGATCAGTTGTTCCGCGCGTCCGTCGCCGTAGATCTCGGCAGTGTCGATGAGCGTCATGCCGAGCGAGAGGCCGGTGCTCATCGCCTGTTCCTCATCGGCGAGGGGACGCCGTCCCTGGCCAAGACGCGCCGATCCCTGCCCCAGGGCCGGCACGACGGTGCCGTCGCTCAGGGAAACGGTTTGCGCGGTCGCGCTCACGGCCATGCGTGGCAGACCTGCGGCCGAGATCAGGCCCGCGCTGCAGGCGGCGAAGCGACGTCGCGTGATCGCGTTCATGGCGCTCTCCGACCTCAATGGTGGGTCGGACGAGCTTACACGTCTTCAGGACCATCAGGGATGGCGAACGAGCGCGCCCCTCCTGATCACGGAGAGCGACACCGTCGTGGAGGTGTCCTATCTCGCCGGCTCCGTGCAGGTGATCCCCCGCCCACCCCACCGTGATGATCGGTCGGAAGGCCAATCGGTCGTGGCTGATGCTCGGCGCGACGCTTACCGGCCTGATGATCAAAGGATCGGCCGAAAGGCGCGGAACAGACTTTGAACGAAGCAGGGGAACGGCGAGGAACACCGTGGGGAACATGGGGAACACCGGGGCCGCACAGCCCGAGAAAAGGTGTTCAGTTCCAAAAAGTTGATGGAGCGGGCGATCGGGATCGAACCGACGACATTCAGCTTGGGAAGCTGACGTTCTACCACTGAACTACGCCCGCGGTGGTCATCCTCATACGGGGTCGCTCCGGCGCTGTCCACCCCGAAATGCCGCGCTCGCGGGGCCGTCCGGCGCTCCGGGTCAGCGTTCCGTGCGACCGGATTGCGGGGCGTTGGGGTCGCCGCCGCCGGCGCCGAAGAGCTTGCGCAGGAAGCCCGGGGCGATCGCCGAGAGCGGGTTGACGCTGATGCTGGGGGCGCTCATCGCGCCGGCGACGCGGAAGTTGATGCCGAACAGGCCCTCGTTGTGGCCGCCGCCCAGGAGCGGGCCGAAGATCGGCACCTGCGAGACCACGTTGTTGAGGCCGTAGAGCGGCACGAAGGTGCCGGAGACGTCGGTGCGGTCCTTGGCCGTGTCGATCCAGCCGCCCAGGGTGAAGCCCATCGCCGGGCCGGAGATCGCGGCCTCCGCGAAGGCGACGCGGGTGCCGGTGCGCTGGAAGGCGGCGCGCAGGCGGTCGAAGCCGACGTCGTTGGCGTCGCTGCGCCGGTCCTCGCTCTCGCCCTGGGCCATGATCCGGCCGAGCGCCGGCTCGTTGCGCAGGGCGAAGGAGCGGATCTGCACCAGGCCCGATTGCGGCCCGTCGTTCAGGCCCATCTGCAGCGACAGGAACCCGCCCTGCATGCGCTTGTAGATGTCGAGGAAGCGCAGGGCCGCGCCGGCGTCGCTGGTCTCGGCATTGAGCACCGGCGGGCTGCCGCGGTCGGCCTTGGCCACTTCGAGGCTCACCCCGGCCGAGCGCAGGCGGCCCTGGATCCGGGCCTGGCGCAGGTCGTCGCCGCGCAGGGACAGCTTGAGGCTGGCATTGGTCAGCGCCTCCTCGTTGAAGCCGGTCAGGATCGCGAAGCTGAGATCGGCCTCGACGTCGCGGGCAGAGCCGTCCTTGCCCCCTTTGCGCGGCGGCGCGGTCAGCGCGCGCAGGAACGGCCGCGCATCGGCGACGCCGCCTTTGGCGCTGATCCGGTAGCCGTTGCCGGCGCGCTCGACCTGGGCGCGGATGTCGTCGCCCGGCGAGAGCTTGAGGCTGCTGAGGTCGGCCCGCTCGAAACCGCCCTCGGCGTTGAGCACGGCGCTGCCGCGCAGCTGCACCGACCCGGAATCGAGCGCGATGTCGCGCAGGTCGCTGCCCTGGCCGGTCTCGGTGAGGGCGAGCGTCAGGCGACCCGGCTTGCCGGCCGGCTTGGTCCAGCCCGGCAGGAGCCCGTCGATGCTGGCGCGGGCCAGATCGGCCTCGACCCGGACCGGATTCCTGCCCGGCCGGCCGATCGGCACGACGAAGCGGGCATTGACGGGCCCGGCGAGCTGGGGCGCCGTCGGCAGGCCCTTTCGGGCGCGCGCCGCGTCGTCGAGGGCGAGCGTCACCACCGCCTCGCCCGGCGCCCCGGCCTTCGGCTGGTGCAGGTCGACGGTGAGGGGAGCGCCGGCGAGCCGCCCGTCGCCCTTCAGGCTGAAGCCGTTGCGGTCGTAGGCAACCGCGAAGCGGCCGTTCTCGAGCTTCTCCTTGCCGACGATGCGCTCGGCCGCGACGTCGGTGAGGCTCCCGCTCAGGGTCACCGGCAGATCGCCGATATCGGGCACCGCCTCGAGGGAGAGGGGGAAGTCGATGCGCAGGTCGGCCTGGCCGCGCAGGGTGGCGGGGTCGAGCTCGGTGCCCGACAGCGAGCGGAAGAGCTTGGTCTGCAGGAGCGACGCGAGGGCGTCGGCCCCGCCCGTGAGGCGCAGGCCGATCTGGGCGGTCACGTCGTGCGGCACCGCGTCCTTGATGACGAAGGAGCCGTCCTGGAGGCCGAGCGCGCGGCCGTCCGTCATCCGGATCTCGGCCGTGGCCCCGCGGATGGTGGTGTTGCGCCCGGTGACGAGCCCGGACACCTTGGCGCGGGAGAGCGGCGGCGCGTCGTTGGAGATGGTGAGGCCGCCCTCGCTCACCGCGAAGGCGATCCGCACCGATGAATCGGGCATCGGCTCGCCTCGGGTGGCGGCGGCGAACTCGGCCATGGTCATGTCGACCAGGACGTCGAGGCTGTCGAGCCGGCCGGTGCGCAGGTTGTCGACGAGGTAGGTGCGGATCGGCGGCGCGACGTTCTCGGGCCACAGCCGCAGGGCCGCGCGCCCGTCGGTGCGGTCGGCGGTGATGCGCAGGGTGAGGCCGCCTTCGTCGGCCCGGGTGCCGACCGTGCCGCTGACCGTGCCGCGCACGGCGTCGCCCGACACGGTGAGGGCGTCGATCTGCACGCCGTCGTCGCGGCCCGTGAGGCGGGCATCGACCTTGGCGATCTTGACCGGGGCGTCGCCGGCGGTCGCGCCGCGCAAGGTCGCATCGGTGCCCGACAGGGCGGCCGTCCAGCCCGGCCCGGCGCCGTCCGGCCCCGCCACCCACTCGCCGGCGAGGCGCACCCGGTTGCCGGCGCCGCGGTAATCGAGGGCGTCGACCCTGAGGGCGCGGCGCGCCTCGTCCCAGGCGGCGTCGACCGTCACCGCCTCGATCGTCACCGGGTTGAAGTCCTTCTCCTCGATCAGGAGGTTGCCCTCGCTGGTGGCGAGCCGCAGGGTCATGCCGTCGAGGCGGGCGCCGTGCATCGCCACCTGGGCGCGGCCGGAGAGCTTCAGGTCGGTGGTCAGCGGCAGGCGCGACTGGCCGGTGAGCAACAGCAGGTCGGGGACCGGCAGGTCGTCGAGGGTGAGCACGCCGTGGCGGCCGCCGTCGGGCGCCTGCTCGACGTCGCCGCCGAAGCGCCAGGGCCCGTGCGGGCCGACGATGCGCATCTCGAACACCCGGGCCGGCCGCGTCGCGTCGCGGTTGAACAGCCCGTCGACCTTCGGGAAGACCACGCGCTCGGCGCCGGATTCGTCGAGCAGCGTCAGGCGGGCATTGGTCAGGCGGGCCCGGTCGAGGCTGCCGATCACGCCGGCCGGATCGAGCACCAGGCTCAGGATCGACGCCACCGTGGCCGAGACCGGCGACACGGTGCCGCGGGCCGCCACCACCGCCGGCGGGGTGTGGGGCTTGGCCGCGGCGGGATCGTTGGATGCCGCGAAGGCGATCGAGCCGTCATGGTGCAGGAGCGCCCGCAATTGCAGGTCGCGGAACTCGACCGAGCGGGCCTGGACCGACAGGCCGAGGAGCGACCACAGGTCGATGGCGACGACGGCCAGCGGCGCCCGCACCACGAGGTCGCCCTCCGGGTTGCGGATGTCGAGGCCGGTGGTGCGGAGCGCCAGCGCCCCGTCGCGGTCGATCTCGATGGCGCTGTCGCGCAGGTCGACGCTCCAGCCGGGCCCGAGCCGCTCGGCGATCCCCGCCGCCACCCGGGGCTCGAGCCAGGCGAAGCTCACCGGGCCGCTCGACAGGCGCAGGTAGGCGAGGCCGAGGCCGACGCTCAGCAGGATGACGGCCGCGAGCTTGAGGAAGAGCACGCCGCGGACGCAGGTCCGCAGCAGCGAGCGGGGCGCCGCCTTGATCCGCGCGGCGCAGGCGGCCGGGCCGTCGCCGCCCGGCTGCGTCACGGGGTCTGGTCCTGGTGTCGCTCGGCCTGTCGTCACGCGTGCGTCGCCACTCCGGGCGCCCTGCCGGGACGCCGCCACTTGAAGGCCTTGCGACCCGGAGCGCGAGGGCCACGCTGCCGGGCCGCGAGGCCGCCGATGATTGCCCGCTCCGGTGACCGGAGGGTAACGTCCTGCCGCTTATCCGTCGGGCGGCGCGCCCGGTCCCTCGCCCGCGGCTCGCGCCCTGCCCGCCTCCCTTGAGAGGCACACCATCAATCGGCCGAAAGGAAGGCACGATGGCGCTGAACCCGGGCGACCCCGCCCCCGATTTCACCCTGCCGGCGACCGGCGGCGCGACCCTGAGCCTCGCCGGCCTCAAGGGGCGCAAGGCCGTCCTGTACTTCTACCCCAAGGACGATACCAGCGGCTGCACCCTGGAGGCGCAGGCCTTCAACGGGCTCCGCGCGGCCTTCGCCGAGGCCGACACCGCGGTGATCGGCGTCTCGCCAGACCCGATGAAGAGCCACGACAAGTTCCGCGAGAAGTACGGGCTGGAATTCCCGCTCGCCTCGGACGAGACGAAGGCGATGCTCGAGGCCTACGGCGTCTGGGTCGAGAAGAGCATGTACGGCCGCAAGTACATGGGCGTCGAGCGCACGACCTTTCTGATCGACCGCGACGGGACGATCGCCAAGGTGTGGCAGAAGGTGAAGGTGCCGGGCCATGCCGACGCGGTGCTGGCGGCGGCGCAGGGGTTGTGAGGCGCACCGCAAACTCTCGTCGATCACGTTGCGGCGACGCTCGCTCGTCGAGCGGCACTCCCCTCTCCAGGCGATGCCGGGCTTGCCCGGTATCGCTGCAAGGTGTGGGAGACGGGCCGGGGGTGAGGGTGGCGCGCTTCAGTGTGAAGCGATGACCGTCGTGCTGGCAGCTCAACGACTCAGATCTATTCGGTACCGTCTCCACCCTCACCCCTACCCCTCTCCCACACCTTGGAGCGATACCGGGCAAGCCCGGCATCGCCAGGAGAGGGGATCCCGCGATTTTGCCATGATCCGATTTTGATTTGGTAGCGCCGGGCAGACGTTGCGTGAGCGCACCCGCGACACTGTCGCAGAGCTCATTTTCACCCTCATCCTTGAGACAATCTTAACCCTAACCCGCGACGGTCGCGGTCAGGTTACGGACCGTTGCGATGCTGTCTCTCCGCCCCTCGTCCCCCATCACCCCCCTCGCGTCGCCCGCGCTCCCGCACGGCGGTCCCGATCGGGTATGGGTGGTGGGGCGCAGGACCCTGGTGCTCGCGGCGCTGGCCTTCGCCGCCCTGTCCCTGTGGGCGGGCGCGGCGACGTGGTTCATCGTCTTTCGCGACGAGGCGCTGGCCCGGTTCATGGAGCGCCAGGGCGCGATGCAATACGCCTACGAGGAGCGGGTCAGCGCCCTGCGCGCCCGGCTCGACCGGATGGCGACGCAGAAGCTCCTGGAGCAGGACGGGGTCGAGACGCGCCTCGCCGACCTCGCCGGGCGGCAGGTCGCGCTGGAGAGCCGGCAGGCGATGCTGATGGGCCTCGCCGAGCAGGCCGGCGGTGCGGGCGACGACACTGGCGGGTGGGGCGGTGCCTGGCCGGCCCGGGACGCGAGGGCCGTGCCCTCCGCGATGCCCTACGCCCCGATGCCCGCTCCCGCCCCGCCACCGCCCCCTACGCCGGAGGCCCTGGGCCTGCGCACGGAGGCGGACAGTGTCGCGCCCTCGACGTCTCCCGCTCCCGCCCCATCCCCCGGGGTCACCCTCCGGATGGCGACGCTCGCCCACGCCCTCGACGGGCTCGAGGCGCGCCAGAGCCTGGCGATCGACCGGCTCGCCGCGGGCAGCCGCAGCGAGGCGGCACGCCTGCGCGAGGTGGTGGCGGAGACCGGGCTCGACGCGCGGCGCTTCGCGGCGATCCGCGGCGGCGGCATCGGCGGCCCGCTGGTGCCGGCCGAGGCGGGGCCGTTCGAGAGCGCCGTGCTCATGGCGCAGCGCGACCTCGGCGAACGCGACACCTTGCGCAGGATCGTCGGCGCGCTGCCGCTGCGGCGGCCGATGGCGAACGATCACGGCCTCTCCAGCACCTTCGGCTACCGGGCCGACCCGTTCACCCGCGGCCTCGCCATCCATACCGGCATCGACCTGCGCGGCGAGTACGGCGCCCCGGCGCGGGCCACCGCCGCCGGCACGGTGACCCAGGCGGATTACGCGGGCGGCTACGGCAACATGGTCGAGGTCGATCACGGCCACGGCCTCGTCACCCGCTACGCCCACCTGTCGGCGATCACGGTGGCGCCCGGCCAGGCGGTGGCGGCGGGCCAGATGGTCGGCCGGGTCGGCTCTACCGGCCGCTCGACCGGCACGCACCTGCATTACGAGACCCGGATCGACGGCGAGCCGGTCGATCCGCAGCGCTTCCTGCGGGCGGGGGCACGGCTGGCGGCGCGCTGATCCGGGGCGTCTATCCGCCGACCGTCTCGGTCGGCGCGGTCGCAGGCGTCGGGGCGGGCGCCTCGGTCCGAGCGTCCTCCGCCGCGTCGCGGCGGCTCTCCAGCTCGGCCCGCAATTCGCGCTCGGCGAGCAGCCAGAACTGGATCTCGTACCCGTCCGGGCGGTGGTTGCGCTCCCAGATGTCGTAGGCGCGGGCCCGGATTGCCGCCAGGGGTATCTCACGCATCACCGGTCCACCTCTCCCACGCGGGATCCCGCTTCGTGCCGGCGGGCCGCCTCGACGGGGCTCCTATACCGTGGGTCGGTATGAATGTCGCGAGGGATCGGCAGCGCGGGGCGCGTCTTCGCGCCCCGGCGACAACCTATGTTGGTCCGGACGGCACCGTCCGGATCGGGTCCTCAGACCAGCCGGCTCTGCTCGATCGCGGCTGCCACGAAGCTCTGGAACAGCGGGTGCGGCTCGAACGGCCGCGACTTCAGCTCCGGGTGGAACTGCACGCCGATGAACCACGGATGGCCCACCACCTCGACGGTCTCCGGCAGGAGCCCGTCCGGCGACAGGCCGGCGAAGCGCATGCCCCGGGCCTCCAGTCGCTCGCGATAGGCCATGTTGACCTCGTAGCGGTGGCGGTGGCGCTCGGCGATGCGGGTGCCGCCGTAGATCTTGGCGATCTGCGAATCCGGCGCCAGCGCCGCCGTGTAGGAGCCGAGCCGCATCGTGCCGCCGAGGTCGCCCTCGGCAATGCGGCGCTCCAGCTCGTTGCCGCGCATCCACTCGGTCAGCAGGCCGACCACCGGCTCCGGCGTCGGGCCGAACTCGGTCGAGTTGGCATCGGGAATGTCGGCCAGCGAGCGCGCCGCCTCGACCACCGCCATCTGCATACCGAAGCAGATGCCGAAATACGGGATCTTGCGCTCGCGGGCGTAGCGGGCGGCGCGGATCTTTCCTTCCGCCCCGCGCTGGCCGAAGCCGCCCGGCACCAGGATGCCGTTGAGGCCCTCCAGGAACGGCGCAGGGTCCTCGCGCTCGAACACCTCGGACTCGATCCACTCCAGGTTGACCTTGACACGGTTGGCGATGCCGCCGTGGCTAAGCGCCTCGATCAGCGACTTGTAGGCGTCCTTGAGGCCCGTGTACTTGCCGACGATGGCGATCGAGACCTCGCCCTCCGGGCTCTTGATCCGGCCGACGATGTCGTGCCAGCGGTCGAGCTTCGGCTCGGGGCTGGTCTCGAGTCCGAAATGCGCCAGCACCTCGCGGTCCAGACCCTCCTCCTTGTAGGAGAGCGGCACCTCGTAGATCGTGCCGACGTCCCGCGCCTCGATCACCGCCGATTCGCGCACGTTGCAGAACTGGGCGAGCTTGCGGCGCTCCTCGCGCGGGATCGCCCGGTCGCAGCGGCAGAGCAGGATGTCGGGCTGGATGCCGATCGAGCGCAGCTCCGCCACCGAGTGCTGGGTCGGCTTGGTCTTCAGTTCGCCCGCCGACGGGATGTAGGGGAGAAGCGTCAGGTGGACGTAGGCGCAGGTGCCCCGCGGCAGCTCCTGGCCGAGCTGGCGGATCGCCTCGAAGAACGGCAGGCCCTCGATGTCGCCGACGGTGCCGCCGATCTCGACCAGCACGAAGTCGTAGGCGTCGTTGCCGTCGAGGACGAATTCCTTGATGGCGTTGGTGACGTGCGGGATCACCTGGATGGTGGCGCCGAGATAGTCGCCCCGGCGCTCTTTGGTGATGATGTCGAGGTAGATCCGGCCGGTCGTGATGTTGTCGGCCCGCGTCGCCGGCACGCCGGTGAAGCGCTCGTAATGGCCGAGATCGAGATCGGTCTCGGCGCCGTCGTCGGTGACGAAGACCTCGCCGTGCTGCGTCGGGCTCATCGTGCCCGGATCGACGTTGAGGTAGGGGTCCAGCTTGCGCAGGCGGACCTTGTAGCCGCGGGCCTGGAGCAGGGCCGCGAGGGCGGCGGAAGCGAGGCCCTTGCCGAGCGAGGAGACCACGCCGCCGGTGATGAAAACATACCGCGTCATGGGACTTGCTCCATACACAGGCGTGGCCGGGTTGCCAAACGCCGCCAGCTCAACGGGGTCATGTCCGGGCGGCGGGGCCGGCCGGACTCACAGGTTTTTTGGTTGAGAGGGGCGGCGCGGGTGCGCCGCCGGACTCGGGAATTCAGGATCAGCGCGACTGCGGCGCCGCGGGGGCGGCCGGCGCGGCGGGAGCCGCCGGGGCGGCCGGCGCGGAACCTTGGTTCGGGGAGCCTTGGGCCGGGGCACCTTGGGTCGCGGGCGCGTCGCCCTGCTGCTGGCGCAGCTGGTCGAGGACGTTGCCGGCCGGCGGGGTGCCGGTCTGACCCGCCGGAGCGCGGGTGCCGGCACCGTCGAAGATCGAGCGCGGGCCGGCGCCCCGGTGCGACATGATGGCCAGGATCATGCTGGTGGTGAAGAACAGGGCCGCCAGGATCGCGGTGGCGCGGGTGAGCGCGTTGGCCTGGCCGCGGCCGGTCATGAAGCCCTGCGTGCCGCCCCCGCCACCGAGGCCGAGGCCGCCCTCGGAGCGCTGCAGCAGCACCACGCCGATCAGGGCGAGGACGATGATCAGGTGGACGACGATCAGGACGGTCTGCATCGGGCTTCCGGGCCGGCCCTCATCGGGCCGCCAACGTGGCAACGGCCGGCACGCGGACGCGTCCGGACCTCCAATTCCGGGCGCTCCTATACGAGAAGTGCGCCCGAGCCAAGGGTGGGGAGCGGAATGGAAGAGATGAAGAACCGTCCGATGCCGCGGCACAACCCTCCCCCTCTGCGGGGGAGGGTGCCCCACGGAGTGGGGCGGGAGAGGGGACGACGCGTCCGGAAAGGTCGCGACCATGATGACGGGCGAACCCTGGATCAGCGTCGCGCTGCCCCTCTCCCGGCTCGCTCCGCTCGCCACCTTCCCCCGCAGAGGGGGGAGGGTTGGCGGCAGCGCCTCACCCTCTCGCCGGAAATCCCTCCTCGAACCGCACTGCCTCGCCGCGCGACGGCTCGGCGAGCGCGCCCTCCCACATCACCGCCTGGCCCCGCACCACCGTGCCGACCGGCCAGCCGGTGACCTCGCGGCCGTCATGGGGCGTCCAGCCGCATTTCGAGGCGATCCAGGCATTGGTGATGGTCTCGCGGCGCTTGAGGTCCACCACCGTCACGTCGGCATCGTAGCCCACCGCCAGCCGCCCCTTCCGGGCGATGCCGAAGATGCGCTTCGGGCCGGCGCTGGTCAGGTCGACGAAGCGCTGCAGCGACAGGCGGCCCGCCGCGACGTGGTCGAGCATCACCGGCACCAGGGTCTGCACGCCGGTCATGCCGGAGGGCGAATCCGGATAGGCTTTACGCTTCTCCTCCAGCGTGTGCGGCGCGTGGTCGGAGCCGAGCACGTCGGCGACGCCCTGCGACAGGCCCCACCACAGCCCGTCGCGGTGGCTCACGTCGCGCACCGGCGGGTTCATCTGTACCAGCGTGCCGAGGCGGGCATAGGCCTCGTCCCCGTCGAGAGTCAGGTGGTGCGGCGTCAGCTCGCAGGTCGCCACGTCCTTGTGCTGGCTGAGGTAGCGCATCTCCTCCTTGGTCGAGATGTGCAGGATGTGGATGCGGGCGCCGGTCTCGCGGGCGATGCGCACCAGCCGCTCGGTCGCCTTCAGCGCCGCTTCCGGCGAGCGCCAGACCGGGTGCGAGGACGGATCGCCCGGCACCCGCAGGCCCTTGCGCTCGCGCAGCATCGCCTCGTCCTCGGCGTGGAAGGCCGAGCGGCGGCGGGTGCGCTTCAGGATCTCGGTGATGCCGGCATCGTCCTCGACAAGGAGCGAGCCGGTGGAGGAGCCGATGAACACCTTGATCCCGGCCGCACCCGGCAGCCGCTCCAGCTCGGCGACGTCCCGGGCATTCTCGTGCGTGCCGCCGACCCAGAACGCGAAGTCGCAATGCATGCGGTGGTGCGCGCGCTTCAGCTTGTCGTCGAGGGCGTCCGGGCTCGTGGTCTGCGGGACGGTGTTCGGCATCTCGAACACCGTGGTGACCCCGCCCATCACGGCGGCGCGCGACCCGGTCTCCAGGTCCTCCTTGTGGTCGAGGCCCGGCTCGCGGAAATGCACCTGGCTGTCGATCACGCCGGGCAGGAGGTGGAGACCACGGCAATCGAGGGTGCGGCCGGCATCCGCCCGCGACAGGTCGCCGATCGCGGCGACGCGCCCGGCCGTCACGCCGATATCGGCCAGCCCCTCGCCGTCGTGGTTGACCACGGTGCCGCCGCGCAGGAGGAGGTCGAAGCTCTGGCTCATCGTCGGGTTCTCCTCGTGCGCGATCCGCGTTCGCCCGGTGCCCCGATTGAGGGCCGGGCGCAGGCGGCTTATGTCAGCCCCGCCCGCGGTTCAAGCAAAGGACCCCCGATGCCGCTTGCCCTCCTGCCGGACCGTGCCGTCGTGGCCGTCACCGGCGCCGACGCGTCGAGCTTCCTCCAGGGTCTGTTGACCTGCAACGTCGAGACCCTGCCCGAGGGCGAGGCCCGCCTCGGCGCGCTCCTGAGCCCGCAGGGCAAGATCCTGTTCGACTTCCTGGTGAGCCGGGCGCCGGACGGCTTCCACCTCGACGTTGCCCGCGACCGGGTGCCGGACCTCGTCAAGCGCCTGACGCTCTACAAGCTCCGGGCCCAGGTCGCGGTCCAGGCGCTGCCGCTCGCGGTGGCGGCGGGCTGGGGCGGCGAGGCCCCCGCCTCCGCCCTGCGGGACGGGCGCCTCGCCGCTCTCGGCTGGCGCCTCCACGCGCCCGAGGGCGAGGTGCCCACAGCGGAGGCCGATGCGGGGACTTACGCGGCCCACCGCATCGGCCTCGGCGTGCCCGAGGGCGGGGTGGACTTCGCGCTCGGTGACGCCTTCCCGCACGAAGCGCTGATGGACCAGCTCGGCGGCGTCGATTTCAAGAAGGGGTGCTACGTCGGCCAGGAGGTGGTGTCGCGGATGCAGCACCGCGGCACCGCTCGCACCCGCATGGTCCCGCTGATCTATCGCGACGGCGAGGCGGCGGCGAGCGGCGAGCCGGTCACGGCCGGCGAGCGCAGCCTCGGCCTGACCGGCGGCGGGGCCGGGTCGCGAGGCTTGGCGAGCTTGCGCATCGATCGCCTCGGCGAGGCGCTGGCGGCGGGGGAGACGGTGCTCGCCGGCGGGCGGGCGGTGGCGGTCGAGAAGCCGGGTTTTGCGACGTTCGCGTGGCCGGAGTGAGCGACACACCAGAGTTGGAAGCGATCCCGGGATTTGGAGGAGCGACGCCCCGACCCCATGTCAACCGATCGCATGTCAGCAGATGTCGCTTGCGGAGCGTCCGCGAGCCTGAGACGATGACCATGGCGCCGGGGGTCGATTGATGGACACGAAGAAGGGCTGGGGACAGCGGAGTTCGGGAACCGGCCGTTTCGTGACGATCACGCCGCGCGGGGCGACGACGCCCATGACCCGGGATGGCGTCAATCGCGTCCACGAAGCCTTGTCCAAGGCCGTTGAGCAGACCGGCGAGTTCAAGTCCTCCTCGAGTGGACATTACGGAGCCAGGAAGCTTCCGCCGAAATCCAAGTAGACGACGCCGAGGCGATGCCGAGCAACGATCGCGAGGTCTTCGACAAGCTCACGGGGGACGGCGCCACTGCCGGAGCCGAAGACTTCATTACCTATGCCCTGTTTGCGCATGAGCGACGCGAGTGGGTAACGCATCATACTGTCACACATGGGCGACCGCCGACGGCCAGCGAGGTCGAAACCTGGATCGGGAACATCACCGATTACCAGTTCGACCAGATGCGCGTCAGGGCCGCTTCATTCTTCGATGTCGCCGCCCGAGCCTACATGGCCGAGGAGCTCGAGCAAGCTCGGCAAGACACGCTCAAGAGTGCTGTCGTCAGGGAGGTCAAGGCGGCCGGCAACTTCTGGCGGCAGTTGTTCATTGCGACAGTGACGGCCATCATGGCGCCCGTCATCATCGGCCTGATCGTCGTTGCCGCCCTGCGCAGCGAAGCGTTCGTTCCATCGATCGCAGGGACGAAAGAGATGTTGCAGCTTCCAAAACAAGGCAGCAATAAAGAGAAATGATTCAAAAAATTCAATTAGAGGGCCGCAAAGAATGGATGCTCGAACCATAGGTTTTCCTGCATGTGTCGATGATGTCGATATCGGGAAGTGCATTTTATTTAATGTAAATTTTTCTGCTCAGATCGGCGTTATTGTATCTGTCAATCAAACAACTAAGGGGATTTTACATTTTGATGCAGAACGAAACAAATTTGCATTTCCAACAATTTATGATATTGATAATTTTTATAATGAAAAATGCATAGTAATTGATAGTGCTCGCATAGTGCCTATACTTTCTTCATAGCATGTTGGATTTGGGCGATTTTCAAGAATAGTGTCATTGGCGCTATACATAACTGAAGAATGCGCCATGTTAGCTACGTCCAAAAATGATTCCGTATTACCAATAGATCTTCTCACCGGGCGTCCGAATTATATAAATTCTACCAATTCGATATATACCAGAGCTTGGTACATAGAAGTCATTGCCGCCAACGGTTCATATGAGCCGTATCATGAATTTCGTTGTGAACCAGCCTCTTAATTAAGATTTGGAGCAACAATCTTAAACTTCAGGGAGAGCCGGCATCTTGGCCGACATCTACCACCTCCCCCGGCCACACCGCCCTGAGCACGAACACCCGGATCGCCGACGACAGGTTCTGCTCGCCCCGCTCCGCGTCGATCCGCCCGACCAGCGCCTGGACCGAGAGCCCGCGCGCCAGGGCGAGCCGACGCAACGCCTCCCAGAACGCCGCCTCGAGGGAGACGCTGGTGCGGTGGCCGGCGATGACGAGCGAGCGCTTGAGCAGACCGCCTTCGGGCAGAGGGCCCGGCGGCGGACCGCCCTCCGGGCTCATGTCCAGGAGAAGATCACCCTCCGGGCTCACGCCTCGGAATCGGGGGTGTTCAGCCGGTGGCCCTCGTGCCGGGCGGTTTCCAGGCTCTTGCGGGCCTCCTCGCGGGTCTTCGCCGCCTTCGGGCGGCCGAAGACGACCCGGTTCTCGGTCGCCTGGGCCTCCTTGGCGGCCCGCTCGCGGGCCTTGCGCACCTGCTTCAGGTTGATGATCTCGGCCATGACCCGATCCTCCGCGCCCCCGCGATCGTAGAACGCCCCGCGCGGCGATAAGCTGCGCGGGGCGGGTGGCAGCTTGCGGTTATTCCGCGCTCGGCGCCAGCATATCCTCCGGGCGCACCACCGCGTCGAACTGCGCCTCGGTGACGTAGCCGAGGCGGAGCGCCTCCTGCTTCAGCGTGGTGCCGTTCTTGTGCGCGGTCTTGGCGATCTCGGCGGCCTTGTCGTAGCCGATGGTCGGGGCGAGCGCGGTGACGAGCATCAGCGAGCGGCTCATCAGGTCGGCGATGCGGTCGTGGTTCGGCTTGATGCCGACGACGCAATTGTCGGCGAAGCTCACCGCCGCGTCGGCGATGAGCCGCACCGATTGCAGCACCGCGTTGGCGATCACCGGCTTGTAGACGTTGAGCTCCAGGTGGCCCTGGCTGCCGGCCATCGACACGGTGGTGCCGTTGCCGATCACCTGGCAGCACACCATCGTCATCGCCTCGGCCTGGGTCGGGTTGACCTTGCCGGGCATGATCGAGGAGCCGGGCTCGTTCTCCGGCAGCGAGATCTCGCCGAGGCCGGAGCGCGGGCCGGAGCCCATCAGGCGGATGTCGTTGGCGATCTTGAACAGGCCGCTCGCCAGCGCGTTGAGCGCGCCCTGCGTGAAGACCAGGGCGTCGTGGGTCGCCAGCGCCTCGAACTTGTTCTCGGCCGAGGTGAAGGGCAGCCCGGTCAGCTCCGCCACCTTGGCGGCGAACTTCTCCGCGAACTCGGGATGCGCGTTGAGGCCGGTGCCGACGGCGGTGCCGCCCTGGGCCAGCGCCAGCACGCCCGGCAGCGTCGCGCCGACGCGGGCGCCGCCGAGCGCCACCTGGGCGGCGTAGCCGGAGAATTCCTGGCCGAGCGTGACCGGGGTCGCATCCTGCAGGTGGGTGCGGCCGATCTTGACGATCTCGGAGAATTCCTTGGCCTTGGCGTCGAGGGCGCCGTGCAGGTGCTGGAGCGCCGGCATCAGCCGGTCGTTGATCTCACGCGCCACCGCGATGTGCATCGCGGTCGGGAAGACGTCGTTCGAGGACTGGCCGCGGTTGACGTGGTCGTTCGGATGCACCGGCGACTTGCCGCCGCGCTTGCCCCCCAGCCGCTCGTTGGCGAGGCTGCCGATGACCTCGTTGGCGTTCATGTTCGACTGGGTGCCCGAGCCGGTCTGCCAGACCACCAGCGGGAACTCGCCGTCGTGCTGGCCCTCGACCACCTCGGCGGCCGACGCCGCGACCGCCTCGGCGACCTTCGGATCGAGCACGCCGAGGTCGCGGTTGACCAGGGCCGCGGCCTGCTTGACGAGGCCGAGGGCGTGGACGAGCGGCGCGGGCATCCGCTCGGTGCCGATGCGGAAATTCTGGATCGAGCGCTGGGTCTGGGCGCCCCAGTAGCGGTCCGCCGGGACTTCGATCGGCCCGAACGTGTCGGATTCCGTGCGGGTGGCTTTCTCGGTCGGCGACATCTTGGCCTCTTTGGCGGTGCGAAACGGCGCCTACTTAAGCCAAGAGCGGGCCAAGCGCGATGCCCCGACAGCTTCCGAATCGCGCCCGTCCTTCGAGGAGTCCGGATGCCCTCGCCCGCGGCGGCCCTGGCCGCCCCCTTCCGCCCCGCCGTGCCC
>NZ_JBEXZS010000278.1:0-5834 GCF_040593685.1 Methylobacterium sp. EM32
GCGCGCCGTAAAATCGCGCGGATCACGAACCTCGCGGAAGATTGTCAGGATCTGCTCGACCATGATCGGACCCTCCTGGGGGGACGGTCCGATCAAATCCGTTCGAGCACATCATCGCAATCCGAGATCTACTCGTATGCAATCGCCCTGCTCTGCGGGGGAGGGTGGCGAGCGGAGCGAGCCGGGAGAGGGGCAGCGCGACGATGAAGGACATGGCGCCCTTCACCGCGCGCGCGACACCTCCGGAAGCGGCGTCCCCTCTCCCGCCCCACTCCGTGGGGCACCCTCCCCCGCAGAGGGGGGAGGGGAAGCCCGCGCCTCTTCTTGGACTGGACAGCCCCTCGCGCGGGGGAAAGGATCCCGGCGCCGATCGCCGCCCTACACCACCCGCAACAGCACGTGCTTCTTGCGCCCGAAGGACAGCTTCACCACGCCCTCCGGGGTGACGTCACCGGCACCGATCACCGCGCGCTCGTCGGTGACGGGCGCGTCGTTGACCTTGAGCCCGCCGCTCTTCACCTGCCGCCGCGCCTCGCTGGTCGAGGGCACCAGCGCCGCGTGATCCGGCCCAAAGGCCGAGAGCACGCCGAGCCCCGCCTCGATCGCCGCGCGCGACACCTCGACGGTGGGCAGGCTCTGCGCCAGCGCGCCCTCCTCGAAGGTGCGCCGCGCCGTCTCGGCGGCGGCCTCCGCCGCCTCGCGGCCGTGCAGCAGGGCGGTAGCCTCGGTGGCCAGCACCTTCTTGGCCTCGTTGATCTCCTGGCCGCCCAGGCCTTCGAGCCGCGCCACCTCGCCGAGCGGCATCAGGGTGAACAGCCGCAGGAAGCGGCCGACATCGGCATCCTCGGTGTTGCGCCAGAACTGCCAGTACTCGTACGGGCTCAGCATGTCCGGGTTGAGCCAGACCGCGCCGGAGGCCGTCTTGCCCATCTTGGCGCCGGACGCCGTGGTCATCAGCGGGCAGGTCAGGGCGTGGAGCTGGGGCGTGCCGAGGCGCCGGCCGAGATCGATGCCGGTGACGATGTTGCCCCACTGGTCCGAGCCGCCCATCTGCAGCGTCACGCCATAGCGGCGGTTCAGCTCGACGAAGTCGTAGGCCTGCAGGATCATGTAGTTGAATTCCAGGAACGACAGCTCCTGGTCGCGCTCCAGCCGCAGCCGCACGCTGTCCATCGACAGCATCCGGTTGACCGAGAAGTGCCGGCCGATCTCGCGCAGCATCTCGATGTAGTTGAGCGTCGTCAGCCACTCGGCGTTGTCGGCCATCAAGGCGGCGTTGGACCCGGCCTTGAAATCGAGGAAGCGCGAGAAGGTCTTGCCGATCTCGGTCTTGTTGGCCTCGATCTGGTCGAGCGTCAGGATCTTGCGGCTCTCGTCGCGACCCGACGGATCGCCGACGCGGGTGGTGCCGCCGCCCATCAGCGCCACCGGCTTGCCGCCGGTCGCCTGGAGCCAGTGCAGCATCATGATCGAGAGCAGGTGGCCGATATGCAGCGACGGCGCCGTGCAATCGTAGCCGACATAGGCCGTCAGCCGGCCCTCGCGGGCGGCCTCGTCCACGCCCGAAAAGTCGGAGCATTGGTGGACGTAGCCGCGCTCCAGGAGGACGCGGAGGAAGTCGGAACGCGGCGCGAAGTCGGTGGGCGCGGCCATGGAACTCTCGATCGGTCTCGTGATGGCAATCTGCCTGGGGCGGTGGCGCGACAGCGCGGCGCCGCCATGCTAGCTCCGTCGGACTCGGAACGGGTCGGCTCATAGCAAAGCCGGCCCCGAAAGGCACGGGGGGCTAATCGGAATGGCGATGCGGCGCGCGATCGGGCTGATGAGCGGCACCTCCCTCGACGGCGTCGACGTCGCGCTGATCGAGACCGACGGCGAGACGATCCGGGTCGAGCGCAGCCATAACGGCTATCTCGAGCCGCTGGGCCCCACCGGCTACCGCGCCTATTCGGACGACGACCGGGCGCTGCTGCGCCAGGCGCTCGTCGACGCCGAGGCCGTGACCGAGCGCAGCGAGCGCCCGGGCTGCTTGGGACAAGCCGAGGACCTGGTGACCCGCCTCCACGCCGAGGCGGTCGAGAACTTCCTGGCCGAGAACGGCTTGAGCGCCGCCGATATCGACGTGATCGGCTTCCACGGCCAGACCGTGGTGCACCGGCCCGACCAGAAGATGAGCGTGCAGATCGGCGACGGCCAGGCGTTGAGCCGCCGTCTCGGCATCAAGGTGGTGTCGGACCTGCGCAACGCCGACATCGAGGCGGGCGGGCAGGGCGCGCCGCTGGTGCCGGTCTTCCACCGGGCGCTGGCCCAGGCCTCGGGCTTCGCCGACAGCCTCGGCATCCTGAATATCGGGGGCGTGGCGAACGCGACGCTGATCGCCCGGGACGGCAAGATCCTCGCCTTCGATACCGGTCCCGGCAACGCGCTGATCGACGACTGGATGCGCGAGCGCACCGGCCACGCGCTCGACGACAACGGCCGCACGGCGGCCCGCGGCCGGCCCGACGAGCCGCTGCTCGCCTGGCTGCTGATCCACCCGTTCTTCTCGCGCCGGCCGCCCAAATCCCTCGACCGGAACTGGTTCTCGCACAAGCTCGCCGGCCAGCTCTCGACCGAGGACGGTGCCGCGACGCTGACCGCCTTCACCGCCCGGGCGGTCGCCCGCGCCCTCGACCACGCCTCCGACCCGCCGACCCGCTGGATCGTCGCCGGGGGTGGGGCCCGCAACGGCGAATTGCTGCGCCAGCTCAACTACTACCTGCGCGCCGAGATCACGACGGCGGACGCCATCGGCTGGTCCTCCGCCTTCCTGGAGGCCCAGGCCTTCGCCTACCTCGCGGTGCGCTCGGTGGAGGGCCTGCCGATCACCTTCCCGTCGACGACCGGCGTGAGCCAGGCGATCACCGGCGGGGTGCTGGCGCGGCCGGAGGGGTGAGGGGACCCACTCACCGCGACGGCACCCATTGCCGCGACAGCGCGTAGAGCCGGTGCCCGAACGACCAGGTGCGCAGGAAGCGACGGGCGTAGCGCACGGGATCGTCGGCGAGGCGGCAATGGCGCCTCAAGGTGTCGCGCGCAGCCTCCGCATCGCCGCTGTCGAGGAGCTGGCGGGCGTATTCGAGCATCAGGAAGTTGCGGTAGCGCCCGGCGGAGCGCACGAGGTGGCGCGGCACCGTACCGTGGCGCAGGAGCGCGGTGAGCGTCCGGTCGAAGGGCGGCGGCAGCGGGCGCCGGCGCATCTGGCCGGCGAGCGCGCTGGTCGGGTGGCCGTCGCGGTAGACCGCCGTCGGCTCGGCGACGTAGCGGAACGGGCCCTCGAAGGCGAGGCGGCACCAGGTGTCGGTATCCTCGCCCATCACGGCGCCGACCGGAAACAGCCCGGCCCGGATCAGCGCGGCCCGCTCCACCAGGAGGCTGCTCGGATGCACCGCGTAGGGGTAGGTCGCGAGCACGAAGGCGAAGGGATCGTCGACGCGCTGGTCGGGCACGTCGGCCTTCATCACCGGCGCGGAGCGGCTGGCCAGCAGGTGGTTGGCGAAGACCGCGACCGCATCCCTCCGGGCGGCCGCCGCCATCAGGTTCTCGAGGTGCCGGCCGGCCCAGAGGTCGTCGGCGTCGAGGAAGGCGATCCAGTCGCCGCGCGCCGCGGCGACGCCCCGGTTGCGCGCCGCCGACGCGCCGGCATTGTCCTGGCGGATCAGGCGGATCCTGCGGTCCGTGAACCCCGCGACGACGTCGCCGCCGCCATCGGTCGAGCCGTCGTCGACGACGATCATCTCGAACAGCGGATAGGTCTGCCGGAGCACCGCCTCGATCGTCTGGCCGACCACGTCCGCCTTCTGGAACAGCGGGATCACCACGGAGACGGCGGGAAGGGGGAAGGAGGCCATGGCGGGAGTCCCGGCTGGAGCATGGTCCGACGACGTGGATACCGGTTCGTCGACGATCATGCGGCGACATCGAAGACCTGGAGCCCCATCCGACCGCCACGCGATCCGATGGGCTTCAGGGCGCGAGGCATCGCGCCACGTCCGGCTCCTGATTAGCAGGCGGGCCTTGGGCCGAGAGCCGCGCCTTCCGGACACCGGCCACCGGCCGTCAGGGTGAGAGGGGCTACGGCGAAGGGTGGAGGCGGCATCGCCCGCGGCTCGTCCGGTGAGGCCCGCCGCAACTGGGCGGCCGATCACCGTCGGGGCGCCGGACAGCCGCCAGGACCGACGGCCACCCGTTGGGATTCTGGGACAAGAGATTGGGACGCGGCGGCGTTTCCCGGGTCCGGCATCCATGTTTGAACTAACGCCGTCGCCCACCCTGCAACGGCACGCGGACTATGTCGAAGAGAAGCTACTCCCCGATCCCGGCTTGGCTGCGCCGTCGCGGCTATTCCCCGCGCGCGAAGCTGGCGATCGCCTCCGCGGTCGAGCGCTCGGCCCGCCGGCGCGACGTCGCCGCGGAGCCGGAGAGCCGCTGCCAGATCATTCCCTTCCCCATCCGCACGCTGCCGCCGGTCCGGCGCGACGCGCTCGGCGCTGCGTGACGCCGCCGGGTCGCGGCCATTCGAGCGCGTCGGGATGTGCGGGAGCCTGGTCCTCGCAAGGAACGCGTGTGCGAACCCCTGAGAGCCCTTCACGATCGCGCTGCAATCGCGAAGCTCTCTAGTTCATTGATTTGGCCGCATTTTCTTCGACGAACCGGTATCCACTTCGTCGGAAAATGCTCTAATGGCCCGCCGTCGTCCTCGTCGCGATCCCGCGGCGGCGCGCCGGCATCAGGGACCGGGGATAGGCTGCTCCTGAACCGACCGGCACCAAGCCGATGCTCACACCCCCTCGCGAAACGGGGGCCGTCCCTTCATGATGAGGGGCCGTTGAATTCTGTCGGCGCCAGTGGGCGGTCTCCGAGGCCGCCTTCCGGCGTCACAGCGCCAGCACCGCCAGCCATCCCGGCACGCCCAGTCCGTTCTGCCGCCGGATCTCCGCCGGCTCCAGCAGCGCGATCCGTAAGCCCGCCGCCGCCGCATCCTCCCGCAGGCTCGCGACCCCGTGGGCGTAGCGGCCATCCGCCCCGAGCACCGCGCCGCGCGCGCCGGCATGGCCCTGCACCGTGAAGGCGAACAGGCCGCCGGGAGCCAGCACCCGGGCGGTCTCCCGCAGCACCGGCCCGATCTCGCGCAGGTAGATGAACACGTCCGCCGCCACCGCGAGGTCGGCGCTCGACGGCGGCTCGGCCCGCAGAAAATCCCGCAGGTCGCCCTCGTGCAGCCGGGCGTAGAGCCCGGTGCGGCGCGCCTCGGCCAGCATGCCGGGCGAGAGGTCGATGCCGGCGAGCGTGCCGGCGCTCCCGCCGAGGGCCCGGGCCATCAGGCCGGTGCCGCAGCCGAGGTCGAGAACGCGGGGAAAGGCGGCGTCCGGCCCGCGCAGCCGCTCCAGGGCGGTCCGGATCAGCCCCGGGCCGCAATAGCTCAAGCCCTCGACCAAGTGGCGCTCGAAGCGGCCGGCATAGCCGTCGAACAAAGCCCGGACATAGGCCGGCGAGATCGCCTCCCCGGCCACCTCGCCGAGCTCCGCCAGATGCAGGCGGGCGCCGAGAGAATCCTCCGGATCGAGGGCGAGCGCGGCCCGGAACGCCTCCGGGGCGTCCGCCCGCAGGGCGGGGTCGGCGGCGCGGGCGCGGCCGAGCAGGAGCCAGGCCGGGGCGTAGCCGGGGGCGCGCTCGAGCACCTGGGCGGCGAGGTCGGCCGCGGCGCCCGCGTCGCCGTCGGCCAAGGCGGCCTCGGCCCAGGCGTAGCGGCGGTCGGCGAGGAGGTCGCCGGAGGAGCGGGCGGGGGCGGGCAT
>NZ_JBEXZS010000001.1:0-105281 GCF_040593685.1 Methylobacterium sp. EM32
CGAGCTCGTCCGACCAGACGATGGGGGCGTGGAAGACGTAGCGGCTGACCACGCCGGCGAGCAGCACCACCACCTCGGCCACCACCAGGAGGGCGGCGACCGCCTCCACGACGAAGCCGATGGTGCCGTCGAGCCACCGCAATCCGGCGTGGCGGCGAGCGGGCGCCGGCAGGGACGGCGTCCCCTCCGCGAGTTCGAGCTGCATGTCGTCCTCCCTGACGCCGCCGTCTCCGGCGCGGCATCCGGGGATCCGGAGCCGGTCAGGACGGTCGGGACGTGTCGTTCGTGGTCGAAGCGGAAAGCGGAGCCGGCGGCCGGTTCATACAATTTCCGATTGATCGCTCGGCGATTGCTGCGCAATCGCTTTCGCGATGCGGAAATTGGCTTCGCTCAGTCGCCGCGCGGGCTCGTGATACGCTTTCCGGAAGAAATCTTCCGGAAAGCGTATCAGACCTTGATGACGAAAGGATCCTGGATCTCGCCGCTCAGCTCGCACCACACGCTCTTGGTCTGCAGGTACTGGTCGATGGCGTGGAGGCCGTTCTGCCGGCCGAGGCCGCTATCCTTGTAGCCGCCGAACGGGGAGTTGAAGGCCATGGCCCGGTAGGTGTTGATCCAGACCGTGCCGGCCTGGAGGCTGCGGGCCATCGTGTGGGCGCGGGTGAGATCCCGCGTCCAGACGCCGGCCGCGAGGCCGAACGGCGTGTCGTTGGCCGCCGTCACCACCTCGCTCTCGTCGTCGAACGGAATCACGCCGAGGACCGGGCCGAAGACCTCCTCCCGCATGAGGCAGTTTCCGGCCGACAGGTTGTGCAGGATGGTGGGCGAGAAGAAGTAGCCCTCGGGAAAATCGGGCACGGACGCACGCTTGCCGCCGACCAGGATCTCGGCGCCGTCGGCGAGGGCGCGCCGCACCATCGCCTCGTCCTTCGCGAGCTGGGCCGCGGTCGCGACCGGCCCCATCTGGGTGGCTGGGTTCATCGGGTCGCCCAGGACGATGCGGCCGGCGCGGGCGACGAGCCTGTCGACGAAGCGCTCGTAGACCGGACGCTGGATATAGGCCCGCGAACCCGCGACGCAGGTCTGCCCCGCCGCCGCGAAGATGCCCGCGAGCACGCCGGCCTCGGCCCGGTCGAGGTCGGCATCCGCGAAGACGATGTTCGGGCTCTTGCCGCCCAGTTCGAGCACGGTGCTGACCAGCCGCTTGCCGGCCGCCGCCGCGATGGCCCGCCCGCCCGCGTCTCCGCCGGTGAAGTTGATCTTCGCCACCTTGGGATGGTCGACCAGGGCCTCGCCCGCGCCCCGCAGGCCCGTCACCACGTTGATCACGCCCGGGGGGATGCCGGCCTCCTCGGCCAGGCGCGCGAGCTCGATGGCGGAGGCCGAGGTGACCTCGGAGGGCTTGATGACGACCGTGTTACCCGCCGCGAGGACCGGCGAGAGGGCCATGATCGTCAGGAAGGTCGGAGAGTTCCAGGGCACGATGACGGCCACGACCCCGAGCGGCTCCCGCAGCGTGTAGTTGAACACGCTGGTGCGATCGAGCGGGATGACGGTGCCCTCGACCTTGTCCGCCAGGCCGCCGAAATAATACAGCCAATCCTGCACGAGGCGGGCCTGGGTGTGCATCTCGGCGTAGAGCTTGCCGTTCTGGGCCGTCTCGAGGGCGGCGATGCGGTCGGCATGCTCCGCGATCGTGTCGCCCCACCGCATCATCAGGCGCCCGCGACGGGTGGGCGACAGGCGCCCCCACGGGCCGTCGAGGGCAGAGGCCGCCGCCTCGACGGCGGCATCGACGTCGGCGGCGGAGGAATCGGCGAAGGTGCCCCAGACCTGGCCGGTCGTCGGATTGTACGACTGGAACGTGCGCCCCTCCGCGGCCGGGGCATCGCGGCCGGCGATGAAGTTCGCGTAGGCGTTGCGGGCAAACGGGACGGTCATGGGATCACTCCGCTTCGGCAGGATCGATGGCCGGGCGTCAGGCGCCCGGAGAGGGGCTCGCGGGCGGGGCGCAACGCTGGGCGACGCGCCAGACCGCGCTGTCGAGGGGCGTGCCGCGCCACTGCGCGAGGCGGCGGTCGCTTTCCAGGAGGAGCGCCTGGTCGATTCCGGTGCGCACGCCCATCGCCTCCAGCATCGACACGACGTCCTCCGTGGCGACGTTGCCGGTGGCGCCGGGCGCGTAGGGGCAGCCGCCCAGCCCGCCGATGGCGGTGTCGAAGTGGACGATGCCGGCCTGAAGCCCGGCCAGGGTGTTGGCGAGCGCACAGCCGCGCGTGTCATGCAGGTGAAGCTCGAACACGACGCCGGGAAAGCGCGCGATCAGCGCCCGCGCCAGGCGGTGGACCTGGACCGGGTCGGCGACGCCGATCGTGTCGCACAGGCCGATCCGCTCGCACCCGCCCTCGACCAGCCGGGCCACGATGGCCTGGATGCGCGCCTCCGGCACCGCCCCCTCGAAGGGGCAGCCGAACACCGTCGACAGCGAGATCCGCCGCCTCAGGCCGTCCGCCCCCGCCGCCGCGTGCAGGTCGAGGATCTCCGAGAGCGAGTCCTCCGTCGAGCGGTTGAGGTTGCGCCGGTTGTGGCCGTCCGTCGCCGAGAAGACGAAGGTCATGCCCTCGATGCCGGCGCGCTGCGCCCGCTCCATGCCGCGCTTGTTGGGGATGAGGGCGTAGGCGCTCACCGGCAGGTGGCGGGTCGCCCGCACGACCTCCTCGGCATCGGCGAGGTTCGGGATCCAGGTCGGATGGGTGAAGGAGGTCACCTCGATCTCGCGCAGGCCGGACGCCGCCAGCTGCTCGATCATCCCGACCTTCTCCTCCGTCGGCATGAAGCGGGTTTCGTTCTGGAGGCCGTCGCGGGGACCGACCTCGGTGATGTGGGCGAGAGCGGGCAGCTGCATCGTCAGGCCTCCGGCCGGAAGGCGCGCCCGAGGATGTCCATCAGGCCCTCGTAGGTGACGTCGCGCGGGTTGGGCCGCACTTGGCGGACATTCGTCAGGCCGTCGCGGGCGAGCGCGTCCATCGCCTCGCGCGGCACCGCGAGGTCGTCGAGATGCACCGGGATGCCGACGTCGCGCGACAGGGCCTCGACCGCCGGCACCGCCCGCTCGGCGCCGTCGCGGACGGAGAGGTGGGCCACCGTCTCGCCGAGCGCCGCCGCGACGTCGCGGTAGCGCGGCAGGGCGGCGACGAGGTTCCAGCGCATCACGTGGGGCAGCAGGACGGCGTTGGCGATGCCGTGCGGGATGTTGAACTGGCCGCCGAGCGGCATCGCCAGGCCGTGCACCATCCCGGTCGCGGCGCTGCCGAAGGCGTAGCCGGCATAGAGGCTCGCCGTCAGCATCGCCTCGCGCGCCCCGAGGTCCTGGCCGTGATGGACGGCGGTGCGCAGGTTCTCGCCGATCAGGCGGATCGCCTTGAGGGCGAAGTCGTCGGTCATCGGCTGGGCGAAGCGCGAGACGTAGGCCTCGATCGCGTGGGTCAGGGCATCCATGCCGGTCGCGGCCGTCACCGGGGCCGGGAGGCCGAGCGTCAGTTCGGGATCGAGGATCGCCGTATCGGCGAGCAGGTACCGGCTGACGATGCCCTTCTTGGTGTGCTGGGCCTTCAGGCTCAGGACGGCGACGTTCGTCACCTCGCTGCCCGTGCCGGCGGTCGTCGGGACGATGATCTTCGGAACGCCCGGGACCGCGACCTTGTCGATGCCGAGATAGTCCTCGACGTTGCCGGGATTCGTGGCCATGACCGAGGCGCATTTCGCGGTGTCGATGGCGCTGCCGCCCCCTAGACCGACGATCAGGTCGCAGTCGCGCGCTCTCACGCGATCGGCGCAGGCGATCACCGTCTCGATGCTCGGATCCGGCTCGACCTCCGAGAAGACCTCGACCTCGCGCCCCGCCAGCAGGTCGCGCGCGCGTCCGGCGATGCCGGCCTTCACGAGGCCGGGATCGGTGACGAGCAGGATCCGGCGCCGGCCGAAGCGGTCGACCTCGTCCGGCAGCTGGTTCAGGGCGCCGCGTCCATGCACCAGTCGCTGGATGGCGGTGAAGATCGCGATGTTCGACAAGGGGCGTGCTTCCGTTGAGGTGAGGCGGGCGGTGGCGTCGCGGCGGGATCAGATCACGCCGTCGTCCTGAAGCTGGTCGATCTCGGCCGGGCTCAGGCCGAGCCGTTCGGACAGGACCTCGCGGGTGTGGCCCCCGAGGGAGGGACCGGCCCAGCGCACCGCACCGGGGGTCTCGGAGAGACGCGGCGTCACGCCCTGCATCGTGAGGCGGCCGTATTCCTCGCTCTCGACCTCCACGACCGCGCCGCGCTCGCGGAAATGCGGGTCCTCAACGATGCCGGCGGCGTCGTTGAGCGGGCCGGCCGGCACGGCGGCCCGCTTGAGGAGGGGGAGGAGCTCGTCGAGCGGCAGCGTTTGCGTCCAGGCCGCCACGAGGTCGTCCAGCTCCTCCTGATGGGCGCCGCGGGCGCGATGCGTCGCGTAGCGCGGGTCGGCGGCGAGGTCGGGCCGGCCCATCGCCTCTGCCAAGCGCTTGAAGATCGCGTCTCCGTTGCCGCCGATGATCACCCATTGCCCGTCGCGCGTCGGGTAGAGGTTGGACGGTGCGATGCCGGGCAGCCGCGTCCCGGTCCGCTGGCGCAGCGAGCCGGTCGCGCCGTACTCCGACAGGACGCTCTCCTGGACCGCCAGCACGGCGTCGGTGATGCCGACATCCACCACCTGCCCCTTGCCGGTCCGCCGACGGGCCTCGAGGGCGGCCACCGTGCCGAGGGCGGCGAAGGTTCCGGCGAGCGAATCGCCGATCGACAGGCCGGCGCGCGGCGGGGGCCGGTCCGGGAAGCCGGCCAGCGCGCGCAAGCCCCCCATCGCCTCGGCGATCGCCCCGAAGCCGACGTCGCGGCTGTAGGGGCCCGTCTGCCCGAAGCCCGAGACCCGGGCGACGATCAGGCCGGGATTGGTCGCCCACAGGTCGTCCGGGCCGAGGCCCCACTTCTCCAGCGTGCCCGGGCGGAAGTTCTCGACCAGGATGTCGGCCTCGAGGAGCAGGGCGCGCGCGATCTCCTGCCCCCGGCCGGTGCGCAGGTCGAGGGTGAGGCTGCGCTTGTTGCGGGCGATGACCGGCCACCACAGCGACTTGCCGTCGAGCTGGACGGCCCCCCATTGCCGCATCACGTCACCGGAATCCGGCGGCTCGATCTTGACGACGTCGGCCCCCAGATCGGCGAGCAGCTGGCCGCAGAACGGGCCGGCGATGAACGAGCCCATCTCGATGACGCGGATCCCCGCGAGGGCGCCGGAATTCGGAATGTGGGTCATGATGCCTTTCCCACGACGGAGAAGCCGCGGACCAGATGCGAGGGCACGTCGGTGAGCCGGCTGCCGATGTTGCGGGAGCGGACGCCGTCGATATGGCCCCCGATCGCCGCGACGGCCTCGTCGACGCGGGACTCGCGGATGAAGGTCAGGATGGCGTGATGCTCGTCCCAGGACCGGTCGCGGCCCTCCACCGTCCAGACTTCCAGCCACCGCGCCCGCGACAGGCGGACCATCAGGTCCTCGACGGCGCGGATGTAGAAGCCGTTATTCGTCAGCCGCGCCAGTTCGACGTGGAAGTCGGAGCCGACCCGATGCCAGGCCGCGCGGGAATCGTCCTCCCGGCAGGAGGCGAGGATCTCCTCGATGACCGCGATGTCGGCCGCGCGCGCGCGCTCGCAGGCGAGCTTCACCACCTCCACCTCGATGACGCGCCGGAACTCGATGGCCTGTTCGAGCTCGTCGAGCGAGATCGGCGTCACGATCCAGCTCCGGTCCTCCCGGGCGACGAGCCCGTCGGTCTCGAGCCGCGCCAGGGCGGCGCGGATCGGGGTCCGCGAGCCGGAGAATCGGCTCTCCAGGGACCGTTCGCTGAACCGCTCGCCGGGCGCCATCTTCAGCGACAGGATGGAATCCCGCAGCTGTTCATAGATCGCCGTCATCTGCGACATGATTGCATCTCCCTGGACCTGCGGCCGCACGCTCGCGCCGCCGCAGCGCCCCTTGCGGGCGCCGACCTGGCCGCGATCTCGAAGCGGCCGAATGCGACGAAGGCGGAGGCCTACGGAGGCGAAGGTCTACAAGGGACCGACGACGTCCTGCAGCTTGTTCCACAGCTCGTCGCCGAACTTGGCCTGCCAGTTCTTGTAGAAGCCGCTCTTGCCGAGCGTGTCGCGGAACGCCGCGCGGTCGACATCCACGAACGTGATCCCCTTGGCCTGCAGGTCCGCGCGCAGGGTGTCGCTGAGCTTGACGACGTCCTGCCGCTGCTCGATCGCCGACCGGTCGATCTCCTTCGCGACGATGGCGCGCAGGTCCGCGGGCAGGCCCGCGAAGGCGCGGCGATTGCCGACCACCCAGAATCCGTCCCAGACGTGATCGGTCATCGCGATGCTGGTCTGAACCTCGTAGAGCTTCGTCGTGTAGATCAGGGGGAGGGCGTTTTCCTGCCCCTCGACGATCTTCGTCTGCAGGGCGGAATAGACCTCGTTGAAGTTGATCGGCGTGGGACTGGCGCCGAGAGACTGGAACAGGGAGGTCAGCATCGGCGCGACCGGCACGCGGATCTTGAAGCCCTTGATGCTGTCCGGCGTCGTGATCTTCCGCGTGGAGGAGCTGACCTGTCTGAAGCCGTTGTTCCAGATCTTGTCGGTGACGAACAAGCCGGATTTGACGATCTGCGCCCGGACGTGGTCGCCGAAGGCGCCGTCCATCGCCCGCCAGACGTGGTCGTAATCGGGAAAGGCGAAGCCCGTGTTCAGCATCCCGCAGGACGGCACCAGCGTCGCGAGGATGGACGACGAGATGTTGAGGATCTCGACCCCGCCGCTGCGCGCCTGCGAGATGAGATCGGTATCCGAGCCGAGTTGATTGGCCGGAAACAGGTTGATCTCGACACGGCCGCCCGTCGCCTCACGGATCCGGGCGATAGCCTCGGCGGCGCGCAGGTTGACCGGATGGGTCGGGTCCTGACCGGTCGCGTATTTCCAGACGAACTCGGCACCTCTGGCGCGCGACGAGACGATCGAGACCAGCGGAAGCGCCGCGAGCCCGGACAGCACCCGTCGCCTGGACGACGTCTTCGTTGCCTCTTTCGTCACGATGGTTCCTCCCGATGATTTTATTGTTCGATCGACGGCGCACGAGATCGACCGCTGCGACGCCGAGCGCACCCGTCGTCATCCGGCAGATGGTCTCGAGCTCGAACGCTTCGACCGCACTCGCGTCCCGGAGCGCGTTGCACGCCTCGATCGCGATATCCGGCTTGGGATACCAATTGGTATCCCTTCGGGGTGAGGTTCGTCAAGACCTAACATCGACGTCACGCGCGAGGCTCGGAAGGGACCGGCCGGCATGCCGGCCGACGTCGCGAACGTCCTGAACTTTGCCTGCCCGCCGGCTCGGTCTGCGCCGCGCGGTCCGAGGGCGCGCCGCGAGGGCGGCGACGACGCGGAATGGATGCGGCGGACGGCGGGGAAGCCCCGTCCCTGCGCGAGGAGGCCGCCGATGCCTGGTCCGACGGCGCCGTGCCCGGCTCGGGACCGGCGACCGCGCGGCCGCCATGTCCGCTGTGTCTCAGCCGCCGGCCCGGTGCGGCGGTGGACCGAACCGGGCTCGCGGGCGCCTTACGGCATCACCGGCGGGGCATAGGCGAAGGTCGTCATCAGGTACGAAGCCAGGATCATCACGATCGGGAAGTGGATGAAGAACTGCATCGACGTGTAGCCGATCAGGTCCTTCGACTTCAGCCCGAGCACGCCGAGCAGCGGCAGCATCCAGAACGGATTGATGAAGTTCGGCAGCGTCTCGGCGATGTTGTACACCATCACGGTCCAGCCGAGATGAGCGCCGACCTCGTTGGCCGCCTTCATGACGTAGGGCGCCTCGATCACCCACTTGCCCCCGGCCGAGGGAATGAAGAAACCGAGCGTCGCCGAGTACAGGCCGACGATGGCCGAGAACGTGCCGGTATCGTGCGCCAGGCTGACGAACCAGTGGGCGATCGTGTCCGACAGGGTGGTCCCGGAGGCGTTCTTCACCCGGGTCAGCATGTAGGCGATCCCGCCGTAGAACGGGAACTGCAGCAGGACGCCGGCGACGCTCGGCATCGCGTGCGAGAAGCTCGTCAGGAAGCTCCGCGGCCGCCAGTGCAGCAGGGCGCCAAGGAGCAGGAAGACGAAGTTGTAGGTGTTGAGGCCCGACAGCGTGATGAGCGGGTTGCCGGCCCGGAAGGTCTCGTAGAGCCACCCCGCCGCCAGGACGACCGTCAGGATCGTCAGGATCGGGCTGAATTCGAGGAAGTCGCCGGGCCGGGTCGGGCGCTGGTCCGCGACCCGCGATTCCGCCAGGCTCACGCCGAGATCGGACGCGGTGACGGCGTTGGCGTCGGACGGCGTGGTAAAATGGCAGATCGCCGCCGAGAGCAGGGTGCCGACGGCGATCACCACGAGGTTCTGCCAGGTCAGGATCGTCTCGTAGAAGCTGATCACGCCGGTGATCGGCATCAGCGAGGCCGGGATGCTGGCGGGGGTTGCCTGGAGCTGAGCGGCCGACGAGCTGATCCCGAGCGTGAAACCGAAGCCGAGGCCGAGATAGCCCGCAGCGCCCGCGGCGCGGTAATCGAGCCGGATGTCGGTGCGGCGGGCGATCTCGCGCACCAGCAGGCCTGAGAAGATCAGGCTCACGCCCCAGTTCACCAGGGATAGGAGGATGCTGACCACGCCGACGAAGACGACGGCGCTCCGGCCGGTCCGCGGCAGGGACGCCGCGCGGCGCATCAGCCGGGCCACCGGCGGCGACACCGCCACGACGTAGCCGCCGACCGCCACGAGGGCCATCTGCATGGTGAACGGAATCAGGCTCCAGAACCCGTCGCCGAAAGCCCGGCTGACGCTCACCGCCTCGCCGCCATGCAGGAGCGCGCCGGCGGCGACCAGGATGGCGGCCAGCAGCACGAAGACGTAGGCGTCGGGAAACCATCGCTCGGCGAAGGCCACCATCACCTGCGACAGGCGCACCAGTACGTTCTCGCGCGGCGGCGGCGCCGCCGCGGCTTTGGGGGCGTGGACAATGTTCATCACGGGCTCCTTCTCGAGAATCAGGCGTCGAGCACGCAATCGGCGAGCGGGACGGCGCGGCAGGTCAGGCAATGGTCGGGGGGGCCGTCATAGGCGGCGAGATGCGCGACCGCCCCGGCCGCGACCCGGACCTGGCAGCTCTCGCACTGGCCGGTGCGGCAGCCGCTCGGCAGGCGGAGCCCGGCGGCCTCCGCCGCGTCGAGCAGCGTCCCCGCCCCGGGCGACCAGCGGAAGGTCTTTTCGCTGCGGGCGAGCGCGATGGTGCGCGGCGCGAGGTCCGCCGGGACCTCCGTCCGGGTGGTGAACAGCTCGCTGGCGATGTCGTAATGCGGCAGCCCCCAGGCGAGGAGGAGCGCGGTCGCGTCCGCCACGAAGGCCTCCGGGCCGCAGATGTAGGCGAGGGGGCGGCGGCCCGGGAACGGTGGGGGAAGCTCGCGCAGGGCGAAGCGGCCGGCCCGGTCGTAGTCCCGGCCGGGGACGTCCTCGGGCGCCGGCCGCGTGAAGACCTGCGTGGCGGTGAAGCCCGGCAGGCGGGGGGCGAGCGCCCGTAGCCGGGCCCCGAACGGATGGGTGCGCCCGTCGCGGCAGATGGAGGCGAGATGGATCGCGGCGGGGCCGGTGCCCGCCTCCGCCAGTGCCTCGAGATAGCTCACGAAGGGGGTGATGCCGATGCCGGCGGCGAACAGGATGACGGGCCGTTCCCCGTCGAGGGGCGGGTTGAAGGTGCCCTGCGGCGGCTCCAGCACCAGGCGCGCGCCCTCCCGGAGCCCGTGGAGATGCGTCGACATCCGCCCCGGCGCCGCATTCCCCGGATCGACACGCTTCACGGCGATCTCGTAGTGCGCGGGGCGCGTAGGCGGCCCGGTGAGGGAGTAGGACCGCGCCAGCCCGTCATCCGTCGCCACCCGCACGTGCTGGCCGGGCCGGAACTCCGCCAGGGGAAAGCCATCCGCGGGGGTGAGCGACAGGGCGACGATATCGGCCGCCTCGCGCCGGACCGCCGCGACCGTGAAGGCGCGCCCGCCGCTCCACCAGCCGCGGCTCCGCTCCTCGTCCCGGACGACCTCGCAGGCGACCGCGCGCAGCGGGACCGAGCCGCTCACCGGATCCCGGTCCGCGTCGGAGAGCGCGTCGTTGACGTTCAGGGTGCCCTCGCCGGTGATCGGGCTGCGCGGCCGGCCGAGGGCTGGGCAATCCTCCCACCAGCCGAATTCCGCGATGACGACGTCGTCCGCGAGCGCCGGGTCGATCCGGGCGCGCAGCCGTGCCGTCCCGTGCGCCGTGCGCAAGACGATCCAGTCGCCGTTGCGGATGGAGCGCGACGCGGCGGCGGCGGGGCTGAGCTCGGCTGCAGGATCGGGGGCCTTGCGGCGCAACGAGGCGACGTGCCGGTGCGAGCTGTGCACGTACCAGCCCGACTTCGCGGTCGAGAGCCAGAGCGGGAGCGCCGGGTCGCCGCCGCCGGCGGGCGGGACGTAGGTGGGCAGGGGCGGCTGGCCATGCGCCAGCAGGAGCTCGGAATAGAGCTCGGCCCGGCCCGTCGGCGTGGCAAAGCCCCGCGGCCGGCCGTCCTCGCCCGGCGCGGCATACTTGCGCTCCGAGAGGACTTGCGGGACGCGAATGCCCTCCGGGCGGGCGCGCAGGTCCGCCACGGTGAGCCCGAGCGGCGCGAGCTGGTGGTTCCAGCCCGCCTCGACCGAGCCGCCGAAGAACGCCTCCGCGTGGCCGAGCCGGCAGGCCAGATCGAACACGATGTCGTAATCCGCCCGCGCCTCGGCGAGCGGCGGGACCATGGCCTGGCGCAGCTGCACCAGCTCCACGGCCTCCTGGGTGATCTCGAAGCCGACCCGCAACGCCTCGCGCTCCCAGGGCATGCTGGCCGGGAGCACGATGTCGGCGTTCTCCGCCGTCGGGTTCAGGAACATGTCGACGTGGACGTGGAAGCCGAGGGCCCGCAGGGCGTCCCGGTTGCGCGACGACGCCCCTTGCGAGACCACGATGTTGGAGCCGAAGCTCATCAGCGCCTCGACCCGGTAGGGCTCGCCCTCGGTCACCGCGCGGGCGAAGTCGCGCGCGGTGATCCAGCCCCTTGACGGCGGGCCGAGGGGCAGCGCCTCGATCCCGAGGGCCTTGGCGCGCTGGTGCGGCGCCAGGAGCCCGTAATCGTTCACGCTGCGGGAGGGCGGCGGCACGGTCCACAGGTTGCCGCCCGCCCGGTCGCTGGCGCCGGTCAGCGCGTAGAGGGAGGCGATCGCCCGCTCGGTCTGGGTCGCGTTGGTGTGCTGCCCGACCCCGGTCCAGGAATGGTAGGCGAGGCGGGACGAGCCCTCGAACAGCGCATTGAACCGGGCGAGGTCGTCGGGCCGAAGGCCGGTGAGCGCCGCGACGTGGTCGGGCGTGTAGGAAGCCGCCTCGCGCTCCAGGAGCGTCAGCGCGGTCGCGCAGGAGAGGGTGCGCCCGTCTCGCGTGCGCAGGACGTCCTCGCCGCGCAGCAGGATCGCCGGATCGTCGGGATCGGCCTTCGCCGGGCGCGGCCCGTCGGGGCCGAGCACCACGTACGAGTCCTCCGCGCCGCCGGGCCACAGCTCGCCCGCCCGGACGAAGCGGCCGGTGTCGCGGTTCACCAGGAACGGCGCGTTGGTCCAGCGTCGCACGAAGGGCCTGTCGTAGCGGCCGGTCGCGATCAGGTGCCGGATCGCCCCGAGGGCGAGGGCGGCATCGGTCCCGGGGCGGATGCGCAGCCACAGATCCGCATCCTCGCCCGAGCCCCCGCGCTTGGGATCGACCACCGCCACCGTCGCGCCGCGGCGGCGCGCGGCCGCGACCCGGGTCGCCTGGGCGAGCCAGGTCCGGGCGGGGTTGTGTCCCCAGAGCACGATCGCCTCCGCGCGGTCGTAATCGGGCACGCCGATGCCGCGCCCGAAGGTCAGTGCCTGGGCGTAGTCCTTGTGCCAGCCGCAGACCTCGACCGCGTAGATCAGGTTCGGGCTGCCGAAGACCCGGATGAAGCGCTCGACCCACTCGAAGCTGTCGACCATCGGCGTGCCGCTCGGCGTCGTCACCGCGAAGGCGACCGCCTCGGCGCCCCGCCGCGCCCGGATCTCGCCGAGGCGACCAGCGATCTCGGCCATGGCCTCGTCCCAGGAGATCGGCACGAAGCCCGGATCGGGATCGTGGCGCGGCCGCGTGCGCCGGAGCGGGACGGTCAGGCGCCGCGGGCTGCCGACCATCTCGGGGGCGGCCCGTCCCTTGGCGCAGAGCGCGCTGCCGGTCGGATGAGCCGGGTTCGGCCGCACCGCGACGAGGCGGTTGTCCTCGACCACGTTGAGGGAGCCGCAGCGCGAGCGGCAGAGCGTGCAGTAGCCGGCCTTGACCTCGGACATCCCGACCTCCCCGGTAGAGCATTTTCCGACGAGCCGGATGCCGGTCGTCGTAGAAAATACTGCAGAATCAAAGACCTGAAGCGCTTCGCGACGCGGCGCGATCGCAAGGCACTTCAGGTAGCGCGTCACGCGCTAGTGTGGAACGCGTGACGCGCTACCGCAAGCGGGATCGCGGCGCGTATAAGAGGCAACCGGAGGGTGAAGAATGGTCAGCCAGCAGACGGACGCCGCACCGATGACCAGCGAGGCCAACCTGCGCGAGCAGGTGCAGCAGCGCCTGCGCCTCGACATCGTGTCGGGGGAGATCGGGCCGGGCACCATCCTGTCGGTGCCGGGCCTCGCGCGGACGCTCGGCATCTCGACGACGCCGGTGCGCGAGGCGCTGCTCCAGCTCTCCGGCGACGGCCTGCTGCAGCCCCTGCGCAACCGCGGCTTCTGCGTCGTCCAGCCGACGCTGGAGGATCTGCGCAACCTGTTCGAGGTCCGGCTCCAGCTCGAGACCTCCGCCTTCGTGAAGCTGGTGCGGTCCGGGCTGGCCGACGTCGCGGAGCTCACACGGCAGGCCGACGCGATTGCCCGGGCGGTGCACACGCGCGACGTGCCGCTCTACCTCGCCGCCGACCGCGCTTTCCACCGGGAGCTCCTGTCCCGTGCCGGCAACGCGGTCCTGACCGGCATCGTCATGCGGCTGCGGGACACGATGCGGCTCTACGGCATCAACTCACCGGCCGGGCTGGCGCGCCAGGAGGAATCGGTCCCCGAGCATTACCGCATCGTCGCGCTCCTGCAGCAGGGCGGTGAGGCCGAGGCGGCGGCGCTCATGCACAAGCACATCATGGATTGGGAGCCGATCTTTTCGGAGTATTTGGGATCTCCGGGTGGCGCGGCGATCCCGGCGTGATCCGGGACAAGGTCTACGACACCGGCGAGACGCCGGGGTTTCACCCCCGGTCCGGCCGCAGGCCCGCCGCCACGGGCAAGGCCACGAGGCACAGGACCGCCATGGCCCAGAACGCGCCTGGACCGAGGCGGCCGTAGAGCACGCCGCCGATGGCAGTGAGAAGCGCGGAGGCCACGCCGAGCCCGAGGGTGCCGTAGAGGGTTTGCGCGGTCGCGGCCACGCGCTCCGGAACCTGCCGGGCGATCAGGCGCATCGCCGCGAGGTGCAGGAGCGCGAAGGTCAGGCCGTGCAGCGGCTGGATGGCGGCCAGCGCCGGGACCGAAGCCGTCGAGGCCATGACCGACCAGCGCAGCGCGCCGACGCCAGCGGCGAGCATCGCCGCCCGGGCGGTGCCGAGGCGGGCCAGCAGCCAGGGGCCGGCGAACACGAAGACGAGCACCTCCGCGGCGACCGCCTCGGACCAGAGCAGGCTGATCGCCCCCGGACCGATGCCGGCCTCGCGCCAGCGGATCACCGCGAAGCCGTCGTTCAGGGCGTGACTGCCGATGACGAGGGCGGCCACGAGGAGCATCTGCCGGAACGGCCGCAGGGCCAGGAGTTCGCGGATGCCGCCGAGTCCGGGACGCGGGAGCCGCTCCCGCGCCGGGGCGGGCGGGACGCGCGCCGCCGCGACCGCCATGACCAGGAACAGGACCCCGCTCGACACGATGATGCTCGCGAGGCCGGCCCGCGCGACGAGCAGTCCGGAGGCGAGAGTCCCGAGCACGAAAGCCGCCGAGCCCGCGCCCCGGACCCAGCCATACGAGAAGGTGCCCTCCCGCTCCGCCGCGGCGAGCGCGAGCGCGTCGGCAAGCGGCGCCAGGGCCGCGATGGCGCCCGCGTGCAGCACGCTCACCGCCAGCAGCGGCCAGAAGCCGGATCCGGCCAGGTAGGCGAAGGAGATCAGCCCGGCCGCCGCGGCGGCGATGCCGAGGACGCCGCGGGTTGCGTCGTAGCGGTCGGCGAGGTGGCCGGCGACGGGCCCCGCGGCGAGGCGCATCAGCGTGCCCACGGCGAGGGCGATCCCGATCTCGCCCGGCGTCAGGCCGCGCTCGCCGAGGAAGCTCGGAAGAAAGGGCGATTCGGTGCCGTAGGCGGCGTAGAGCGAACCCTGGAGCAGCACGAAGGCGGGGAACGAACCCGCCAGTATGCCGGAAGCGGCCTTGCCCGTGCGGGTCCGCGTGTCCATCTCGCTCGCTCCTGGCCGTCACGCCGGGTCGGCCGAGGTGCGGCCGCTCCGCTCCCCCGTCGGGTGCTCATCAGAGTCGCCCCATGCAACTCTGATAAGCTTTTTATTTTTGCATCATTGTCGTCGCCGAACCGGTGACCACTTCGGCGAATGATGCTCAGCCCGGGGCGCCCCCGCCCGAGACCCGGCGGTCCACCATCCACGCGCCCAGCCCGACGGCGGCGACGGCCGCGAGGGTGAAGAACGTCGCCGGAAAGCCGAGAGACTGGGCGACGAGGCCGGCCAGGAGCGGGCTCAACGCCGCGCCCGCCCCGTAGGCCGTCATGACGCCGCCGAGCCCCGCACCGGCATGGCCCGAGCCCCTCATGATCTCGGCCACGAGCGCCGGGATGGCGACGCCGCCGAGACCCATCGCCAGGCCTTCGAGCACCTGGACCGGGATGACCAGCCACCATGACGTCGCGAAGGCCGCGAGGAGGCCGCGGACCACGACCAGGCCGAGGGCCAGGGAGAGCACCCCGGCATGCCCGCGCCCCCTCGCGACGCGGGCGGCGAGCAGCGCGGCCCCGACCATCGTGACCTGCGCGACGACGGTCATCACCCCAGTCGTCAGGCTCGGATCGGCGCCGGCCGCCGTGCGCGCCTGCGCCAGGAACGGCAGCATGGCGCCGTTCGCGGTCTGGTAGGCGAACACGACCGCCGCCAGGATCAGGAGCGGCCTGGTCTCGACCAGGACGCGCAGCGTCGAGCGGTCGTCCTGCTCGCCGCCGCGGGCGGTGCCGTGATCGATGCTGCCCGCGTCGAGGGTGAGCAGGACGCCGCAGGTGGCGACCGCCATGACCACGATGGCGATGGAGACGAAGCCGAGCCCGAGCGTGTAGCCGAGCACGCCCGAGAGGGCGGCGTTCGCGGCGTTGCCCGCGTGGTTGAAGGCCTCGTTGCGCGAGACCCTGTGGCCGTAGGCCCGCTGCCCGACGATGCCGAGGGTCAGGGCCGCGACGAGCGGGGCGATGCTGGTATCGGCGACCCCGATGACGAGCTGCGACAGGCCGATCAGCCACAGGTTGTCGGTGGAGACCAGCGCGATGGCGCCGGCCGCGATGGCGAGAACGGCGAGGCCCAGCCCCGCCCGCTTGTACTCGGTCCGGTCGATCAGGGCGCCGACCGGCGTCGTGGCGAGCAGGCCCGCCAGGCCGGCGAGACCCATGGCGAAGCCCGTCGCGGCCGGATCGAAGCCGCGCTGCTGCAGGTACACGCCGAGGAAGGGGCCGAAACCTTCGCGCGCGCCTGCCAGGGCGAAGTTCAGGGCACCGAGGCTCGCGGCTGGCTGCATCGCGCAGGGTCTCCGACGGTCAGAGAGGGGTCGCAGCCGGCGATCCGGGTACGACGGTCTTCCAAGCAAATTCCTGGCGGGGGAGTCTCCGTCAGGTGAATTCCGGGTCACGGACGGTCGCGACGCGACGGACCGGAGACATCCTTGATGTCGGACCTCACATCGGCTGCCCCGAATTTCGGCGGTGACTGGGCATCACCCCGGCCGTTCGTCGGTTGTCGTCGTCAACCCGGCGCGAAACGGACCGACCGCGTCGGGAATAGCCTTCGCGTTCGATGCGAAGGACAGTCGCGGGGCAAGCGATAACAGTGTGGGGCGGTTCCTGGACGATCGCATGGATGGCGCCGCGCACGTGGTCGCAGGCCTCTCGCGGGATTGAACTGCGACGCGACGAATGGGGTAGAGACCGCAGACTCATCTCCCTCCGCGACCTCAGGACGAGGGCGTGGGTGGGACACGTCTTGCCGATCCGTCGACAGGCTCCGACACCTCCGCGCGAGGTCGCGGATGAGACGTGCTGAACGTGATCGGATGACGCTAAATCCGCGGCAGCCGGGGCACGCTGTCGAGAAGGGTGCGCGTATAAGCCTGCGACGGGTTGGCGAAGACCGCCGCGACCGGGCCCTCCTCGACCACGCGCCCCTGGCTCATCACCAGCACCCGGTCGCAGAGGGTGCGCACGACGGCGAGGTTGTGGGAGATGAACAGGTAGGTGAGCGAAAGCTCGCGGCGCAATTCGCCGAGAACCTCCAGGATCTGCGCCTGCACCGACACGTCGAGCGCCGAGGTCGGTTCGTCGAGGACGAGGAAGCGGGGCTCGAGCGCGAGTGCGCGGGCGATGCAGACGCGCTGCTTCTGCCCGCCCGAGAGTTCGTGCGGGTAACGGTGCCGGAAGGCGCGCGGCAGGCTGACGAGATCGAGCAGCCGGTCGACCCGGGCGTCGAGCGCCGCGCCCCGGGCGACGCCCTGCACGCGCAGCGGCTCACCGATCGCCTCGCCGATCGTGCGCCGGCCGTTGAGGGCCGAATGCGGGTTCTGGAACACGATCTGCATGTCGCGGCGCAGGCGCCGCATCGCCTCGCCGCCGAGCGCCGTGATGTCCCGGCCGTCGAACGTGATCGTGCCGGCGCTCGGCTCGATCAGGCGCAGGACCATGCGGGCGATCGTCGACTTGCCGGAGCCGGACTCGCCGACGATCCCCAAGACCTCGCCGGTCCGAATCGAGAAATCGACGCCGTCGACCGCCCGGACCGCGCGCCCGCCGCTCGCGGGGAAGACCTTGGCGAGGCCGGTGGCGCGCAGGAGCGGCGAAGGGTCGAGCGGCTTCACGTCAGGCGAGGTCGGCATGGTGGCACGCGACTCTATGGGCGGGGTCGGCGCGGCGCATCGCGGGCCGCTCGGTCGTGCAGATCGCCGTGGCGCGGGGGCAGCGCGGGTGGAAGCGGCAGCCGGAGGGCGGATCGATCAGGCTCGGGATCGTGCCGGGCACGCCCTGGAGGCGCCGGATCTCGCCGTCGATCTCCGGCAGGGCGGCGAGCAGGCCCCGCGTGTAGGGGTGGAGCGGATGCGCCAGGACGCGCGCCGTCGCGCCCTCCTCGACGACGTTGCCCGCATACATGACGGCGACGCGCGTCGTCAGCGCCGCGATCGCCCCGACATCGTGGCTGATCATCACCACCGTCAGCCGCAACGTCTCGACGAGGTCGCGCAGGAGCCGCAGCACCTGGGCCTGCACCGTCACGTCGAGGGCGGTCGTCGGCTCGTCGGCGATGAGGAGGCGCGGCTTCCCCGAGAGGGCCAGCGCGATCAGCACGCGCTGGCGCATGCCGCCCGAGAGCTGGTGCGGACACGAATCGAGCACCCGCTCCGGCTCGCGCAGGGCCACCTGCGCCAGCAGTTCGGCCGCGCGGGCCCGGCGCTCGGCCCGTCCCGGCTTGACCGAACCTTGCGCCCGCGCATGGGCGGCGATCGCGTCGCCGAGCTGGCGCCCGATCGTGAAGAGCGGGTTCAGGTAGGTCATCGGGTCCTGGAAGATCATCGAGATCTTCACGCCGCGGATGCCGCGCCAGTCGCGCTCGCTGAGCGCCCCGACGTCGCGCCCCTCGAACAGGATGCGACCGCCGGTGCGCTGCGCCCGGCCCGGGCCGATGCCGAGGATCGAGCGGGCGAGCAGGGTCTTGCCGCAGCCGGATTCGCCGACGATGCCGAGCGTCTCGCCCTCGTCGAGCGCGAGGTCGATGCCGTTCAGCACCCGCGCCGGCCCGTCGAAGGTCGGGATCGCGAGGTGGTAATCCTCGATTGCGAGCAGCGGACTCATCGTCCGGCACTCTTGGGATCGAGGATGTCGCGCAGGCCGTCGCCGAGCAGATTGAAGCCGAGCACGGTGAGGAAGATCGCGAGGCCCGGGCAGGCCGAGTACCACCACCAGTCGGGCATGTAGGAGCGGGCGACCGAGATCATCGCGCCCCATTCCGGATCCGGCGGCTTGGCGCCGAGCCCGATGAAGCCGAGGCTCGCGGCCGAGAGCACGGCGAGGCCCATATCCATCGACAGCTTGACGATGATCGGCGACAGGCAGTTCGGCAGGATGTGGTGCCAGAGGATCCAGGGCGTGCGGGCGCCCGCGGCCCGGCTCGCCTCGACGAACAGCTCCTCCTTGACCGATAGGGTCTTGGCCTCGACGAGGCGGACGCAGCCCGGCCACCAGACGAGGGCGAGCGCCGCGATGCAGTTCCCGATGCCGGGGCCGAGCGCCGCCACGATCGCGAGGGCCAGCGCGAGGCCCGGCACGGCGAGGAAGAGGTCGGTGAGGCGCATGATGGCGCCGCGCAGCAACCGGCTCCGCGTGTAGCCGGCGATGATCCCGAGCGGCACGCCGATACCGGCCCCCACCACCGTGATGATGAGGCCGATCCACAGCGAGATACGGGTGCCGACGATGACCCGGGACAGGAGGTCGGCGCCCATCTCGTCCGTACCGAACGGATGGGCGAAGGACGGCGGCAGCAGCCGCTGCGACAGCTTCACCGCGCCCATCGTGTCGCCCGGATAGGGCGCGAGCCAGGGGCCGAAGGCGGCGAGCACCAGGAACAGGACGACGAGGGCGAGGCCCAGCATCGAGGAGAACGAGCGGGAGAAGAGATGGGCGTAGAGCCGCCACTGGCGGATCGTGGTCGCGTGGCGCACCCGGAAGGTCGGCGGCGCGTCGGCGAGCGCCGGGGAGGCGTCGGGGAGCGCCATCACGCGGCCCTCAGGCGCGGGTCGATCCACGCATAGGCGAGGTCGACCAGGATGTTGACGGTCATGAAGCAGAAGCCGATCGCCAGCGTCACCCCGACCACCGGCTTGAAGTCCGAGGCGAGCGCCGAGGACACCGCGTAGAGGCCGATGCCGGGCCAGTCGAACACCGTCTCGACGAGCACGGTCGAGCCCAGCATCCAGCCGAAGCGCAGGCCGATGATGGCGAGGGTCGGGATGAGCGCGTTGCGGAGCGCGTAGACCGCGACGATGCGCAACGGCGCGATGCCGTGGGCGCGCGCCGCCACGACGTGGTCGGAGTGCAGCGCCTCGATCATCTCGGCGCGGTTCACCCGGAGTATCGAGGCGAGGCACGGGAAGGAGAGCACGATCGCCGGCAGCAGGATATGGCCGAGCGCCTCGCGAAACGTCTCGAACTGACCGCGCAGCAGCGAATCGACGAGGATGAGGCCGGTGATCGTCTCGGGCGGCGCCTCCGAGAGCGGCAGTCGGCCGGAGACCGGCAGCCATTCGAGGTGCACGGCGAAACAGAGCTGGAGCAGGATGCCGAACCAGAAGGCCGGTAGCGCGACGCCTGAGATCGACAGGATGCGGGTGAGGTGGTCGATGGCGCCGTCGCGCTTCAGCGCCGACAGGATGCCGAGCGGCAGCCCGAGCCCGACGCCGATCGTCATGGCAACGAGAACCAGTTCGAGCGTCGCCGGGAAGTAGCGCCCGAGTTCGGACAGGACCGGCCGCGTCGTGACGATCGAGGTGCCGAGGTCGCCCGTCGCGAGGTCGCGCAGGTAGATGCCGAGCTGCACCGGCAGCGGCTTGTCGAGACCGTATTCCCGGCGGACGGTCTCGACCATGTCGGCGGTCGCCTCGGGGCCGGCGACGAGCCGGGCGGGGTCGCCCGGCGCCACGTTGGTGATGAGGAAGGTCAGCACGGCGAGGCCGAGCATCGTGCCGGCGACGGTCAGGAGCTTCTTGAGCGCGAAGCGCAGCACGGCCGTCCCTCCCGGACCTATCTGGCGTCGATCCAGAGCGGGTAGAGATCGACCTCGCCGGTGAACCGGACCGGGCTGAAGCTGAAACCCTTGAGCGCGTCGCGGCGGGCCCAGCGGCGGTTCTGCACCATGCCGAACACCTCGGGCTGATCGGCGACGATCCGCTTCTGGATCTCGGCGTAGAGCGGGGCGCGCTTGTCCCAGTCGGGCGTGGAGCGCGCCTCGTCGATCATCCGGGCGACCTCCGGGTTGTCGTAGAACGACATCGCGAAGTACTGGCCCCAGGAATTCGGGTGGTACTGGTAGGCGACGGCGTCGGGATCGGTCGAGATCGGCGTCACGAAGACCGAGGTCAGGTTGGGCGAGGTCTCCGGCTTCGAGCCCTTGGCGACCATGTTCGGCCACTGCTCGGGCCGCATGTCGACCTTGATGTTGAGGGCGGCCAAGTTGTCGAGGAGGAGGAGGCCGATGCGGCGCGCCTCCTCGAGCCCGGCGATGTGATAGTATTCGAGCGTGATCCCGCCATTCGGGGTCGCCGACTTCGCCAGGTACTCCTTCGCCTTGGCGAGGTCGCGCCGCGGCATGCCCGGCACGTCGATATGGCCCTTCATGCCGGCCGGAAACACGCTGGTCTGGAGCTTGGCGGCGCCGTTGTAGATCTGGACCAGACCGTCATAGTCGATGGCGTGGGCGATCGCCTTGCGCAGGTTCGGGTCGGCGGTCGGTCCGACCTTGTTGTTCATCTTGATGCCGAAGGTCGTCATGCCGGCATGGTCCTCGATCGCCACGCCCTTCTGGCGCGCGACCTGGACGTAGTCGTCCGGCGTCAGGCCCTCGACGATGTCGGATTCGCCCCGGAGCAGCGAGGCCTTCTGGGCGGCCGGCTCGCGGACGATGCGGTAGATCACGCCGGCCGGGCGGTGCGCCTTACCCTGCGGCCAGCCCTTCCAATAATCCGGCACGGAGGCGAGCTCGTGGAGCACGTTCGGCTCCCAGCGCTTGATCGTGAACGGGCCGGAGCCGGCCTCGTGGTCGGTGAGCCACTTCTGCCCGTCGTCGCCGTCGACGGCATGCGCCTCGACCTGCTTTTTATCGACGACGTACCACCAGGGCAGGAAGGACAGGAACGCCGCGTAGGGCTTCTTCAACGTGAAGCGGACCGTCTTCGCGTCGACCGCCTCGATGCCCTCCGGCCCGAGGAAGTCCTTCAGCATCCAGGCGACGCCCTTGTTGAGCTTCAAGCCCCGGACGAAGGAGTAGCGCACGGCCTCGGCATCGACCGGGTCGCCGGTGTGGAACTTCGCCGTGCCGGTGAGGTGGAAGGTCCAGGTCTTGCCGTCGGGGCTCGTCTCCCAACGCTCCGCCAGCCAGGGCTTCACCTCGGCCGGGTTGCCCTCGTACTTGACGAGGGCGTCGTAGACCGCCTGCTGCAGCATGCGGGTCGACCAGTCGTAGCGCACGTGCGGATCGAGCACCGGCACCTGCTGGCGCCCGCCGAACACGATCACCTTGCGGTCGCCGACGCGCTCGAAGGCCCCGGCTGGACCAACGGCACTCGCGAGCAGGGCCGCCGCGAGCAATCCGAGGCCGAATGTGCGCATCGGGCGATTCCTTTGATCAGAGAAGCTGGCGGACGGCGCCGGCGACGATCCGGCGCGACAGGAGGACGGGAGCATCGACAGTGGCGCGGACCTCGCGGCGCATCGCCTCGGTGTAGCCCATGCAGTGCATGACGATCAGGTCGCGGTCGGCGAGCGAAGCGGCGCGCTCCGCCATGGCGTCGCCGGCGTAGGGCGAGGCCGCCACCACCTTGGGCTCCCCGCGAAAGACGTGCCGCGCCGGAAATTCCTCGACCTGGCGGGCGAGCGGCACCATCACGCCGAGCTTCGGGCAGGAGGCGGCGAGCGCCTCGACGGTGGAATCGACGATGCGCTGGGCCTCGACGAGGAGCGTGCGCTCCAGCGGCTCGACCTGCGTGCCCGTGCACAAGAGGACGACCGCGTCGTGGCCGTGGCGGTCGACGGCCCGGAGGAGATCCGACAGGCGCTCCTCGATGCGAGCCTTCGACAAAACCGCCTCGCGCCCGTCGCGCAGGCGGCTCGCGAAGGAAGCCTCGCCCGCGCCCGGATGGAGGGCGGCGATCTCGGCCTCCGAGGCGTCGTCGAGCACGCCGTATTCCCGCGCCTCGACCGCCCCGCCGATCTCGGCCAGCATCTCCGGCACCATGTCGATCCGCGGCGACTGCCCGATCGTCACGAAAGCGAGCCGGCTCGTCCGTCCCATGCTGCCACCTCCGCCCCGGCGTTGTTGGTCGGGCCGAAGCTAGTCCCGTGCCGGACAGGCCCGCTATAGGGGAGGGCCCTTAGGGTGGGGGTGATGACGGCGTGGGCTTCTGCCCTCCGGGTGGGCAGTCGGGGTCGGACGTCCGCACGACGATGCCGACGGAATGTCGGGCCGATGGCCTGCATCGACGCCCGAGACCCGCTCCGCCGTGCCGGATCCTGCGAGCCCGCCTCTACCAGCGGTAGGACAGCGTGCCGAACACGTTGCGGGGCTCGCTGTATCGGCAGCCATTCACGGTGACGCAGGTCACGTAGGAATGGTCGAGAACGTTGCGGGCGTTGATCTGCGCCCGCCATCCTTTGAGGCTCGGGTCGGCGACACCGAAATCGTACAGCGCGATCAGGTCGAAGAGCGTGGCGGCGTGGGTGTCGAACGTCGCGCCCGAGATGTTCGAGCTGCCGACATACCGCACGCCGCCCCCGAGCCGCAGGCCCGGGATGCCGAACGTGCCCATGTCGAAGGTGCCGAACAGCGCGGCCTGATTGTAGGGCACGAGATCGATGCGCTGGTTCAGGTTCGCCGCCACGGTGGTCCGCGTCTGCCGGGCATCGGTGTAGGAGTAGGACGCGATCGCCTCCAACGGCCCGAAATTCGTCCGGGCTTCGGCCTCGAAGCCCTGCGACCGGATCTGCCCGGTCTGGGTGCTGAACGTCGGGCTGACCGGGTCCGGTACCAGCGCGTTCGTCTGATCGATGCGGTAGAATGCGGCGCTCAGCAGGGTGTCGGCTCCCGGAACCTCCCAGCGCAGGCCGCCTTCGTACTGCTCGCCCAACGACGGCTGGAAGGGGTTGCCGTTCCGGTCGGTGACCGCGAACGTCTGGAACGACTGACTGTAGGAAACGTACGGCGCCAGCCCGTAATCGCCGAGGTAGAGCAGGCCGAGCCGGCCGCTGAAGGCGCTGTCGTTCTGGTCGAGGCGTCCGCCGGTCCGGTAGGTCAGGATCTGTGTGCGTGCGAAATCCTGGCGACCACCGGCGAGCAGGACGAAGCGATCGAACTTGATCTGATCCTGCGCGTAGATGCCGACCTGATCGAGCAGGCTCTTCGACCCGGTATTGATGGCATAGTTGATCCGCGGATATGTCGTGCCGTATACAGGGCTATAAACGTTGAGATTGCCGACGGTGCCGTTCGTGTAGCGCTCCGAGTTCAGGAAGCTGCGATAATAGTCGATGCCGGTCAGCAGGGTGTGGGCGGTCGGGCCGACGACGAACTTCGTCTCCAGCGACGTGTCCGAGGCGACGCCGGTCGCATTCTCGTTGCGCATGCTGAGACCGCGCGTTGCGACCTGCCGGTTCGCCAGCAGCGAGGTCGGGGTCAGGTAGTCCCAGTCGACCCCGGACTGGTAGTAGCGCAGGGCGTGGCGCAGGCGCACCGCATCCGAGAAGGCGTGATCGATCTGGTAACCGATCGTGCCCGATCGGGCGTCGAAGCGGTCGAAGGCCGGCTCGCCGTAGAACCGGTTGAAGGCGAACCGGGGAAGTGGTCCGTTGGGCAGCAGCGTACCGACCGCCGAGAGCGGCGCCTGGAACCGGGTGTGAATCTCCTGGTAATAGCCGAGCAGCGTGACGGAGGTCGCCGCCGACGGCCGCCACGTGATCGCGGGCGCGATGTAGCGCTTGTCGTCGGGCGTGAAGTCGAGATAGCTGTCGCTGTTGCGGATCAGCCCCGTCAGTCGGTACGACCACGCGCCGTCGTCCGACAGCGGCCCGGTGAAATCTCCTGACACTTCCTTACGGTTGTACTGGCCGAAGGTGACGTTCATCTCGTTGAACGACGTCTGGAGCGGGCGCTTGCTGACCGCGTTGACGACGCCGCCGGGCGAGAGCTGGCCGTACAGGATCGACGACGCCCCTTTGAGGACTTCGAGGCGCTCGAGGCCGTAGGGCTCCTGCGTCCCGTCATAGACGCCCGATTGCAGCTTCAGCCCGTCGCGCAGCAATCCCGAATTGCCGGTCTCGACCGTGAAGCCGCGGATCGTGAAGCCGTCGGAGGTCCTGGCGAAGCCACCCACGGCCTGGCTGGTCATGCCGGACGTGTAGGCGAGGGCCTGGGCCAGCGTCGAGGCACCCTCGTCGCGGATTTGACGGGCACCGACGACGTTGATCGTCTGCGGCGTCTCGATGATCGGCGTGTCCGTCTTCGTCCCCGACGCGCTCACCTTGGGGACGTAGCCGTTGACCGGCCCGGTCGCGGGATTGAGCGGGAGCCCCCCTTGTCCGGCCACCTGGATCTCGTCGAGGGCGACGGTCGTCTCGCCCCCGCTCAGGGATTGCGCGGCCGCGGCGCCGATCGGTGCCGGCCCGACGCAAGCCAGGGCGGAGAGCGTGGCGACGGACAAGGCCGCGCTTCCGAGGTATCGGCCGGTTCGGGCCTGCCGGATGCGTACGTCTCCAACTGAGCGGTCCATGCGGAAACCTCCCGGGCCTGTGCGCAGCACCGCTCCCGCTCCGCTGCGCCGGACGGGCCGCCCTTGAGCCTCAGTCCATCGATCGCATCGTGTTTGCGCGAAGCGCTTACATCAGCAATACCGATCTCTACATTAAGCTGTTGGGAGCCCGGCTTGTGATAATTACGACACAAACCATAATCATAACGATTCAAAAGTATGGCGTGACGACTGGCTCCGTCCATTGCTGGCATGTCCTGCACTTGACGAAGTCGGATCGTTGCCGTGACCAGGGGGCGGTGGCGTGAGGGGCAGCTTCCGTCGATCAATGGCTTGGCTGCATGCCTGGGCGGGGCTCGTCGCCGGTTGGCTCCTGTTCGCGGTGTTCGTCACCGGCACCGCGAGCTACTACCGGGCCGACATCTCCCGCTGGATGCGGCCGGAGCTCGGCGCGGAGAGCGAGGTCGATCCGGGTCGCGCGGCCGACATGGCGGCCGCGGCTCTGGCCGCCCGCGCGCCAGATGCGCGGCAATGGTTCGTGCGCCTGCCCCATGCCGGGGAACCCTCGATCGGCCTGCAATGGCGCGGCAAGGGCGGCTCCCGGGAGAACGTGCTCCTAGACCCCGTAACCGGTGCCCCCGTGACGGTGCGCGAGACGCTGGGCGGCGAGTTCCTGTACCGCTTCCACTACGAGCTGCACCTGCCGCCCCTCTGGGGGCGGTGGATCGTCGGAAGCGCCACCCTGATCATGCTGGTGGCGATGGTGACGGGCATCGTCACGCATCGACGGATCTTTGCCGACTTCTTCACCTTCCGGCCCGCGAAAGGCGGGCGTCGCGCCTGGCTCGACGCCCACAACGTCCTAGGCGTCCTGGCGCTGCCCTACCACATCATGGTCTCCTACAGCGGCCTGGTCCTCCTTTCCCTGACGCTGATGCCGTGGGGGGTGGCGGCGGTCTATCGCGGTGACACTCTGCGTTTCGCACAGGAATTCGGACTGACGGCGACGACCCCCCGGCCCGCCACGGGCCGGCCGGCCGCCCTCGCGCCGCTCGCCCCGATCGTCGCCGACGCGACGCGGCGCGCCGGCACGCCGCCGGAGCACCTGGTGATCGACAAGCCCGGCGACGCGGCCGCGACGGTCACGGTGTTGATGGAGCCGCCGCACGGGATCGCCCACCACCACCCGCAGATCGCGTTCGACGGCGCGACCGGCGCGTTCGTCGCGGCAACCGGTGAGCTGCGGTCGGCCGCCCGGACCTACTTCACCGTAAGCGGCCTCCATCAGGCCGATTTCGCCGGGGCCGCTCTGCGCGCGCTCTACGCCCTCTGCGGCGCGATGGGTGCAGCGATGATCGCCACCGGGCTCGTGCTCTGGACCCGCGCACGCCTGCCCGGCACCGGCGAGGAGCCGCCGCCGGCCGTGCGCCTCGTGCGGGGCCTCAACCTGGGCGTGATCGTCGGGCTGCCTGCCGGGATCGCCGTCTATTTCCTGGCGAACCGGGGATTGCCGGTCGAACTGGCGGATCGTGCGGCCTGGGAGGTTCGGCTCTTCTTCGGGGCCTGGGCTTTGACGGCGCTCGCGCCCTGTCTCCTCGCACCCGCCTCGGCCTGGCGCGCGACGCTGGGCGCCACCGGCTCGCTCTATCTGGCGATCCCGGTTCTCGACGCGATCACGGTCGGCCGTTCGGACGGTCTGTTTCTCGTCTTCGACGGGACGATGCTCGGTCTTGGCTTGCTCTGCTGGCTCGCGATGCGGAGCATTGCCCCGTCAGCGCGTGCAGCCCATCCGTGATGTGAGGGGATCGGCGATATTGGCGGTCGACAGTGCCCCCTCCGCACTGCCGGGCCATCGGATCCGCGTCCCAGGCCATCACCCGATCACGTGCAATCGGGAAGCGCCCCAGGTCGTTACTGCTTCAGAGCCTGTTTGACTTGCGAAGCCAGTACCAAAAGACATTTTCCTTCTCCCACCCACGGCCTCATCCTGAGGTGCGAACGATGTGAGCCTCGAAGGAGGCCTCCAGGGATCAGAGAGACGTCTGGGAGCCTCCTTCGAGGTCAGTCGATTGAAAATCGACTGACACCTCAGGATGAGGTCGTGGGTGGGATAAAATTCACCCAGCAGTCAAACAGGCTCTCATTGTTTTCTGCGGTGAGTCGGTATCCGCTTCGCCGGATCATGCTCTAGAGCACTTCACGATCGCGTTGCAATCGCGAAGCTCTCTAGGTTTTTGATTTTGCCGCATTTTCTACGACGAACCGGTATCCACTTCGTCGGAAAAATGCTCTAGGAGTTCGGCGCCTCCGACGCCATCACCAGCCGGATCAGCGCACCCAGCGAACCCACCTCCATCTTGCTCATCACCTTGGAGCGGTGGATCTCCACCGTCTTCGGGCTGATCGCGAGCTGGCGGCCGATCGCCTTCGAGGTCAGGCCCTCGGCCATCAGCGACAGGACCTGGCGCTCGCGCGGGGTCAGCCGGGCGAGGCGCTCGCCGTAATCGGCGGGCCCGCCGCGCGGCTCGCCCGCGGGCTCGCCGCCCTGGTCGAGCAACAGGCGAATCGCGCCGGCGACGATGCGGCGGGCGAGCACCACCGGGCGACCGGTCGCCCGCGCGACGATCGCCCGGTCGCGCTCGTCGAAGGCGACCGAGTTCAGCACGATCACCTCGCAGCCGCCGAGATCGACGATGGCGCGGGCGAGCGCGTCGCGGTCGCCCGGCATCGCGTGGGTGACGCTGACCGGGTAATCGGCGAGGGTGGGCAGCTGGACCTCCTCGATCTGGCGGGCGATCGGCTGCACGATGCCGAGGCGCTGCTCCTCCGCCGCCAGCGCCCGGATGCCGGATTCGATGGCGCGCTGGGCGTTCACCATCGGGGTCGGGCTGTCGAAGTCGCGGAGCAGCCCGGTCGAGAGGATCACCACGAGGTCGAATTCGCGCGGGCGTAAGGAGGCCAGGATCCCCGCCATGCGCTCGCCGACCGCCGCCTTCGAGACGACGACGTCCTCGCCGCTGCGCAGGCGCGTGACGAGCGACGCCTCGCCGGGCCCCGGCACGAGGGCGGCGATCCCGGCCGGCGACAGCCCGTCGAGGGCGCCCCGCTCGACCGGCTCGACCGGCCCGTTCAGCTGCAGCAGGATCTCCGGGACGATGTCGTCCCGCGGGCTCTGGCCGGCCTCGATGAACACCACGCGCTTGAGGCGACCCGCCACGAAGAACCCGCTCCCGCCCGATCCCGGGTAGGGGCCTCTCCGGATAGGCGAGGCCCGCGCCCGACCTTACCCTCGCGGCCCATCAGTGAGGAGGGGTCATGATCCGCGAATTCGAGCCCGAGGAGATCGCGCCCCTCGGCATCGGCGCCTGGATCCTCGGCACCGGCGGCGGCGGCAGCCCGTATCTCGCCGAGCTCAACCTCAAGACCCTCTACGCCGAGGGCAAACGCTGCCGGCTGATCGACCCGCGGGCGCTCGACGACGACGACCACGTGGCGGTCGTCTCGAAGATGGGCGCCCCCCTCGTCGGCCAGGAGCGCCTCGTCGATCCGGCCCACCTCGCCCGCGCCGTCCGGCTGATGGAGGAGGTCACCGGCAAGCGCTTCCGCGCCGTGATGAGCGTCGAGATCGGCGGCGGCAACGCCGTCTCGCCCTTCCTGGCGGCGGCGCATCTCGACATCCCGGTGGTCGATGCCGACGCGATGGGGCGCGCCTATCCGGAGGCGCAGATGACGAGCTTCGCCATCGGCGACCTCCAGATGTATCCGCTGACCCTCGTCGATTGCCGCGACAACGAGGTGGTGGTGGCCCGCGCCGCGTCCTGGACCTGGATGGAGCGCATCTCCCGCAAGGCCTGCACCGAGGTCGGCTCGACCGCCGCCACCTGCAAGGCGCCCCGCACCGGGCGCGAGGTCAAGGAATGGGGCGTCCTCGACACCGTCACCAAGGCGACCGGCCTCGGCCGGGCGGTGCTGGAAGCGCGGGCCGCCCATACCGACCCGGTGGCGGCGGTGGTGGCGCACGAGGGCGGCAAGGTGCTGTTCCGCGGCAAGATCGGCGACATCGACCGCACGGCGACGGGGGGCTTCCTGCGCGGCTCAGCCCGCATCGACGGGCTCGGCGACGATGCCGGCAGCCGCATGGAATTGGCGTTCCAGAACGAGTGGGCGGTCGGCTTCCGGGACGGGGTGCCGGTCGTGATGACGCCGGACCTGATCTGCGTCCTCGACACGGTCTCGGGCGAGGCGATCGGCACCGAGACGGCGCGCTACGGCCAGCGCGTGACGGTGGTGGCCCTGCCCGCACCCGACATCCTCCTGTCGCCGAAGGGTCTCGCCCATGTCGGCCCGCGGGCCTTCGGCTACGACATCGACTTCACCTCGGTCTTTTCCTCATGAAGCGCATCGGCATCGACGTCGGCGGCACCAACACGGATGCCGTGCTGATCGACGGCACCCAAGTCCTCGGCGCCGTCAAGACGCCCACCACCGCCGACGTGATGTCGGGGGTGCGGGCGGCCATCCGCGACCTCGGCGCGGCGGTCCCGCTCCAGGGCATCGACGCCGTGATGATCGGCACGACGCACTTCACCAACGCGGTGGTCGAGCGCGCGCGGCTCGAGCGGGTCGGGGCGATCCGCATCGCGCTGCCCGCCGCCCGCTCCCTGCCGCCGACGGTGGACTGGCCGGACGATCTTCGCGAAGCGGTCGATCCGCTGTCGGTCATGGTGGCGGGCGGCCACGAATATGACGGGCGCGAGCTCGTCCCCCTCGACCGCGCGGCGATCCGGGACGCGGCGTCCCGCATCCGCGACGCGGGCATCACCTCGGTCGGCATCACCGCCCTGTTCTCGCCGCTGACGGCATCTTGCGAGGAAGAGGCGGCGGACATCGTCCGCGACGTGATCCCGGGGGCGCGGATCACGCTCTCGCACACCCTCGGCCGGATCGGGCTCTTGGAGCGCGAGAACGTTACGCTGCTCAACGCCGCGCTGCAATCCTTGGGAGTCCGGACGGTCGCCGCCTTCGAGGAGGCGCTCGCCGCCTCCGGCATCGCGGCGCCGTTCTTCCTGACCCAGAACGACGGCACCGTCGTGCTCGCCGAGGTGGCAGCGGCCAACCCCGTCCACTCCTTCGCCTCGGGCCCCACCAACTCGATGCGCGGCGCCGCCTTCCTGTCGGGCCGCGACGGCGCGATGGTGGTGGATGTCGGCGGAACGACGAGCGACGTCGGCTCGCTCGTCCACGGCTTCCCGCGCGAGGCCAACAACGTCGTGGCGATCGGGGGCGTGCGCACGCTGTTCCGCATGCCCGACCTTTTGCCGATGGCGCTCGGCGGCGGCACCATCATCGATCCCGCCACCGGCACGATCGGACCGCGCTCCGTCGGCTACCGCATCACCGAGAAGGCGCTGGTCTTCGGCGGCGACACGCTGACGGCGACCGACATCGCGGTCGCGGCGGGCCGGGTCGAGATCGGCGACCGGGACCGCGTGCGCCACCTCGATCCCGCCTTCGTCGCCGCGATGCTGGCGCGCATCGCCGGCATGGTCGAGGAGGGCGTCGACCGGATGAAGACCTCGGGCAGCGCGACCGACCTCGTCGCGGTGGGCGGCGGCGCCTTCCTGATCCCGGACCGCCTCGCCGGCGTGAGCGAGGTCGTGCGCGTCGCCCATGCCGGCGTCGCCAACGCCCTCGGCGCCGCGATGGCGCAGATCTCGGGCGAGGTCGACCAGATCTTCTCCGACCTCTCCCGCGATGCGGCGCTGGCCGAGGCGCAAGGCATCGCCGAGCGCCGGGCGGTCGAGGCGGGGGCCGAGCCCGGCAGCCTCAAGGTCATCGAGGTCGAGGACATCCCGATCGCCTACCTGCCCGGCGGCGCCCGCCGCGTCCGCGCCCGCGTCGTCGGCGACGTGCGCGAGCGCGAGCGCGAGCGCGAGCGCGCGGCGGTCGCCTGAGGGGACGGGATCATTCCTGCCAGGAATAATAGTGTTCCTGATCGGTCTTTGACAGGGGAAGGCAGGCCGGCCAGATTTCGCCCGGGAGGAGACCGATCAGGAGAAGACCAGACCGGGAAGCCGGACGCGCGCGGGCGATGCGACCCACCGACGTCCGGGCTGCCGAGAAGGCGACGGATTTGCGCTAGACAGGCGCACGGCCATCGAGATCTAGGACTGACTAAGGCCGCGAACATCCTGGATTTGTCCACCATTGATCAGGACGCTGTCGACAAGCGACTTGACGAACGGACAGGCTACGGCTAAGGCTTTCAAGGTCCATTACGACGATGCGGGAGAGATCGAGGGGCTTCAGGCCGCCTCGACGCCGACGGAGCAACCGCCCCGGAAACTCTCAGGCAAAAGGACCGTATCGTCAGGACGCTCTGGAGAGAGGCGGCTGAAACAGGCCGTCCACCGAAGGGGATGTCTGCCTGCGCCAGCGGGCGGACGACGCTCTCAGGTACCGTGACAGAGGGGGCGCATCGGCGGGGTCAGCCCGCCGCCACTCGCGCTCATTCACGGAATCCAGATCCATGCCCCACATCGCCGTCATCGGCGCCGGCATCACCGGCGTGACCACTGCCTATGCGCTCATGGAGCGCGGCTACAACGTCACGGTCCTCGACCGTCACCGCTACGCCGCCATGGAGACCTCCTTCGCCAATGGCGGCCAGCTCTCGGTCAGCAACGCCGAGGTCTGGAACAAGACGGCCACCATCCTCCAGGGTCTCAAGTGGATGATGCGGCGCGACGCGCCGCTCCTCGTCAACCCGAAGCCGAGCTGGCACAAGTATTCCTGGATGGCCGAGTTCATCGGCCAGATCCGGCACTACGAGGCCAACACGGTCGAGACCGTGCGCCTGGCGCTCGCCGCCCGCCGGCAGATGCTCGCCATGGCCGAGCGGGAGCGCATCGATTTCGACCTGGAGCAGCGCGGCATCCTGCACTTCTACCGGGACGCGGCCGGCTTCGAGAAGGCGCTCGCCGTCAACGCGCTCCTGCGCAAGGGCGGGCTCGCCCGCGATCCCGTCACGCCCGAGGAGATCCGGCAGATCGAGCCGACCCTGCAGGGCCAGTATCACGGCGGCTTCTTCACGCCCTCCGACTCGACCGGCGACATCCACAAGTTCACCCGCGGCCTCGCCGCGGCCTGCGCCCGGCGCGGCGTCGCCTTCCTGTACGATGCCGCGATCGAGGCGATCGTGCCGGCGGGCGCGGGCTGGCGCATCCGCTGGCGGCCGGCCTCGCGCGACGAGGGGGCTGCGCCGGTCGCGATGGGTGAGCCGCTCGACGTCGACGGGGTGGTGATCTGCGCCGGCTGCGCCAGCCGGGACCTCGCCGCCGGGCTCGGCGACCGCCTGAACATCTATCCGGTCAAGGGCTACTCGATCACCGTGCAGTTGCACACGCCCGAGAGCCAGGACGCGGCGCCGCAGGTGAGCATCCTCGACGACGCGACGAAGATCGTGACGAGCCGCCTCGGGCGGGACCGGTTCCGCGTCGCCGGCACGGCGGAGTTCAACGGGTTCAACCGCGACATCCGGCACGACCGGATCGAGCCGCTGGTGCGCTGGACGCGCGAGCAGTTCCCCCGCGTGGCGACCGACCGGGTGGTGGCCTGGACCGGCCTGCGCCCGATGATGCCCGGCATGCTGCCGCGCGTCGGACCGGGCCGGCAGCCGGGCATCTTCTACAATACCGGGCACGGCCATCTCGGCTGGACGCTGTCGGCCGCCACCGCCCAGATCGCCGCCGACGCGGTCGAGGGCGGCCTGCCGGTCGAGGGACGCCGGCTCGCCGCCTGAGCCCGCTCGCGGGCCCCACGCCAGGCAGGGCTGTCCGGGGAAAGCGAAGAGCGCGGGACTTCTCCTCTCCCCGCGGGCGGGGAGAGGGCTGTGTTCCCGTTCAGGGAACGCAGCAAGCGGAGGCTAAGCCGGAGCGAGGGTGAGGGGGTCTCGACGAGTGAGGCTCCTCCGGAAACACCCCCTCACCCCCGCCCTTCGGGCTTGCCGAACCCCCTGAACGAGGGTTCGGCCCTCTCCCCGCCCGCGGGGAGAGGAGAATATCCGCGCCACTTCTTTCCCCGGACAGCCTTGTGCACCCAGGAGAGGCGCGTCCGGCATCCCGGTGCGGGGCGCCGTCTGCCTGTCACGAGAGGCTTGCTGCACGGCGCAACGCGGGCCAGGCATCAAGCCGAAACATGCCTGCGCGAATCATGCGCGGGCAGGATCATCCGCGCGACAACGACACCGCAAGAATCACAACAAATGCGCCGCGACGCGGCCGGAGGAACGCCCGTGAACACTGCCACGAACGCCGCCCTGCTCACGCCTCTGCCCGACGCGGCGGCTCCCGTCTCGGACGACGCCGCGCGCCGGCGCGGCGTCGTCGCCGCCGTCATCGGCAACACCCTCGAATTCTACGACTTCACCACCTACGCCTTCTTCGCTGTCACGATCGGCCGCACCTTCTTCCCCTCCGGCGACGCCTGGATCAGCCTGCTCGCCTCGGTGGCGACCTTCGGGGTCGGCTTCGTCACCCGGCCGATCGGCGGCGTGTTCATCGGCGCCTATGCCGACCGGGCCGGCCGCAAGCCCGCGATGATGCTGACCATCGGCCTGATGGCGGTCGGCATGCTGATGCTGGCCCTCACCCCGGGCTACGCCACGATCGGCATGGCCGCCCCGGTTCTGATCGTGGTCGGGCGCCTGATCCAAGGCTTCGCGCTCGGCGGCGAGGTCGGCCCCTCGACCGCTTACCTCATCGAGAGCGCGCCGCCCGGCAAGCGCGGCCTCTACGCGAGCTGGCAGCTGGCGAGCCAGGGCCTCGCGACGCTCGCCGCCGGCGCGATCGGCCTCGCCCTGTCGCTCGCGCTGACGGCGGAGCAGATGCAGTCCTGGGGCTGGCGGATCCCGTTCCTGCTGGGCCTGCTCATCATCCCGGTCGGGATCTACATCCGCCGCGCCATGCCGGAGACCGCCGGCGAGGGCGCGGGCCACGCCGAGGCGACGACCGGCGCGGTGCTCTCGCGGCTGATGCGCGACCACGGCGGCAAGCTGGCGCTGATGGTGCCGATCCTGCTCTGCGGCACGGTCTCGACCTATGTCAGCAACTACATGACCACCTACGCGATCACGACGCTGAAGCTGCCGGCGAGCCTGTCGATCGCAGCGACCGCGGTGGTCGGGCTCTGCGTCCTCGTCTTCTCGGTGCTGGCGGGGGTGCTCGCGGACCGGTACGGCCGGCGCCGGGTGATGATCGTGCCGCGGGTCCTGCTGCTCGCCGCCGCCTACCCGGCCTTCCTGCTGATGACGCAGCATCCCGGCCCGGCGACCCTGCTCGGCATGTCGGCCCTGATCGCGACGCTCGGCGCGATGAGCGGCGCGGCGAGCCTGGTGGCGATCCCCGAGTTCCTGCCGCGCAGCGTGCGCAGCGCCGGCCTCTCAGTGGCCTACGCCTTCGTCGTCACGGTGTTCGGCGGCACGACGCAGCTCGTGGTGACCTGGCTGATCGGCGTCACCGGCGATCCGCTGGCGCCCGCCTACTACGTCATCGCCACGAGCCTCGTCGGCGTCGCCGCGATGCTCGCCACGCCCGAGACGCGGGCCGAAGCGCTCGCGGTTTGAGTGAGGCGGCCGGGTGGCGACCGCCCCCGGCCCGCCCCGGGGTCTTCGCCCTCGACATCCTGCCTTCGGCGATGAACAGTCGTCGGCGCCGAAGGAGCCGAGTGCCATGACCGCCGCCGTGAGGAACGCCCCGCTCGCCGCCGACCCGTTCGCCGGCCTCGAGGTCGGCTACGACGTCCCGGCCCTGCCCGGGATGCGCGAGGACGAGATCCAGACGCCCTGCCTGGTCCTCGATCTCGACGCGCTGGAGCGCAACATCCGCAAGATGGGCGACTACGCCCGCGCCCACGGCATGCGCCACCGCGCCCACGGCAAGATGCACAAGTCGGTCGACGTGCTGCGCCTGCAGCAGGAACTCGGCGGCGCCGTCGGCGTCTGCTGCCAGAAGGTGTCGGAGGCCGAGGTGTTCGCCCGCGCCGGGATCGCCGACATCCTGGTCTCGAACGAGGTGCGCGACTTAGGCAAGATCGACCGCCTGGCGCGGCTGCCGCGCTACGGCGTCCGGGTCACCGTCTGCGTCGACGACCCCGCCAACGTGGCCGACCTCTCGGCGGCGGCCGGGCGGCACGGCACCGATCTCGATTGCTTCGTCGAGATCGATTGCGGCGCGGGCCGCTGCGGCGTCGGGAGTGCGGCCGAGGCGGTGGCGCTCGCCCGGGCGGTCGCGGCCGCGCCGCACCTGCGCTTTGCCGGCCTCCAGGCCTATCAGGGGGCGATGCAGCACCTCGAAGCCTACGCGGAGCGGCGCGCCGCCCTCGACGCCGTGATCGCGCAGGTGCGGGAGACGGTCGACGCCCTGACGGCGGCGGGGCTGCCGCCTGAGATCGTCAGCGGCGGCGGCACCGGCAGCTACCGGTTCGAGAGCGGCTCGGGCGTCTACACCGAGCTGCAATGCGGCAGCTACGCCTTCATGGACGCCGATTACGGCCGGATCCGCGACGGCGACGGCGCGCGCCTCGACCAGGGCGAGTGGGAGAACGCGCTGTTCATCCTCACCAGCGTGATGAGCCACGCCAAGCCCGGTCAGGCGGTCTGCGATGCCGGGCTGAAGGCCCAGTCGGTCGATTCCGGCCTGCCGCTGGTCCATGGAAGGAGCGACGTCGCTTACGTCAAGTGCTCCGACGAGCACGGCGTCATTGACGATCCGGACGGCGTGCTCGCGATCAACGAGAAGCTCCGCCTCGTGCCCGGGCATTGCGACCCGACCTGCAACCTGCACGACTGGTATGTCGGCGTGCGCAACGGCCGGGTCGAGACGCTGTGGCCGGTCTCGGCCCGCGGCAAGGGCTATTGAGGCAGGGCGTCGGCCGGGCGGAGGGGGGAGGATCCCTTGTTACCAAAATCGTCATTTTGGTAACAAGACGCTTGCCGGGAGGGACGTTGCTTGTTACCAAAATCACCGTTTTGGTAACAAGGCTGTGGGCCCGTGCGTGCGCTCTCCCACCTCGATCAGATCGCCTTCGCCGACTTGTGCTCGAAGGCATTCGACGCCCAGTTCGACCGGCGCTTTCCCGCGAACGGCAATTTCGTCCGGCAGAAGCGCGGCACTCGGGAGTATTTCTACCACAAGGGTTACGAGCGGGCGACGGATGACAGGCCCGGCAAGCATACGCTGATCTATGCCGGCCCCGTCGACGATCCGGAGGTGCAACGGCGCGTCGAGAATTTCGGGCGCAACAAGGATCTCTACCGGACTCGTCGCGAGCTGGCCGGCAAGCTCCGCCACTCCGGCCTGCCAGCACCATCTCCGATCGAGGGCAGGATCCTGGAGGCTTTCGCCAGCGTCGATGCCTGGAGCCGGGTCGTTCTCGTCGGCACGCTGGCCTATCAGAGCTACAGCGGCCCCTTGGCCGTCCTGCTCGGTGAGGCCGAGTACCGGACGCAGGACGCGGATTTCGCCGAGTTCTTCGTCCCCGCCGCTCGGGATATGATCGACCTCCCGGCGCTGCTGCAGAGTGTCGACCCGACCTTCGAGCCGGTCTTCCATCCGGCCGAGGCCTCGGTGCCGGTCGGGTTCCGCAACCGGATGGGCTACAAGGTCGAGCTGCTGGTGCCCGCCAAGGGCGGGGCGAGCCCGGTCTACCCGTCCCGCGTCATGGCGAATATGGGCGCCCAGGCCCTCAAATACCTGGAATTCCTGGTCAAGGATCCGGTCCGGTCGGTGGCCCTGTACGATGCCGGGATCCCCGTCATGGTCCCGGCGCCGGAGCGCTTCGCCGTCCACAAGCTCATCGTGACCTGCCTGCGCGCGAGCCACGACCAGGCCAAGGTCGCCAAGGACATCGCTCAGTGCAGCGCGATCATCGATGCCAAGCGGCTCGCCGGCATGACGATCGACCTCGGCCTGGCCTGGGCGGAGGCGCAGGGCCGCGGGCCGAAATGGCGCAAGTTGCTCGCCCTCGGCGCCGCGCGGCTCACCGACGATCGGCGGGCGGCCCTGGAGGAGGGGATACGCAAGCTGGCGCAGGTCGAAGGCCAGGATCCGGCTCCCCTGATTCCCTGGCTCGGGCGTTCCAGCGGGTAGCCGCATCACTTGCCGGTCGCGCGGATCGCCTCCCGGTAGACCGCCGCCGAGCGCAGGATGTGCCGGCTCAGGATATCCAGCAGCGCCTCGACCGGCGCTCTCACCGTCAGTGCGTGACGGTGGGCCAGGACCGTCGGGGGGAAGGCCCGGCCCACCGACCGCGCCGAACGGGGGAGAACGGTGCGGCACGGCTTCGTAAACGAATTGTGAGCAATTTAATATGGCGTTATAAAAAATCTCGTTGGACCGGAGATCCCACCCCGCCGTGGACGAGAAGCCCGTGAGGCTTCCGCCCGGCACGCCGCCATGGTCGAATGACCCCCGCGTGACGGACGCCCCCGCTGCGGCGGGCGAAGCCAGGGAGTGGGAACGAGGCGTGGCCGCATCGGACAGCAAGGCCGGCAAGGCGCCGACCCGGCGCCAGACCGGGGCGCCGACGCTCAGCGACGTGGCGCACGAGGCCGGCGTCTCGCCCATGACGGTCTCCCGGGTCATCAACGCCGACGGAAAGGTCCGGCCGGGCACCCGCCAGCGGGTGGAGCGCGCCATCGCTGCCCTGAACTACCGGCCCAACATCTCCGCGCAGATCCTGGCCGGGATGAGCCAGATGCGCATCGGCCTGCTCTACAGCAACCCGAGCGCGGCCTACCTCAACGAGTTCCTCGTCGGCTGCCTCGCCGCGGCGAGTGAGGCCCAGGCCCAGCTCCTGGTCGAGATCTGCGAGCCCGGGCAGGAGGGCGCGACCGCCGCGCGCGTCCTCGCCGGCGGGATCGACGGGCTCCTCCTGCCGCCGCCCCTGTGCGACTCGGAGGACGTGCTCGCGGCCCTGGTCGAGGCGGGCCTGCCGGCGGTGCGCGTCGGCACCTGGGATGCCGAGCCGGCGACGGGTGCCGTCAGCATCGACGGCTACGCGGCGGCCCGGACCATGACCGCCCACATCGCGGCGCTCGGGCACCGCCGGATCGGCTTCATCCGGGGCAACCCGGACCAGACCGCGAGCGAGCGCCGCTTCCTCGGCTATCGCGACGGCATGCGGGAGGCGGGCCTCGCCGTCGATCCCGACCTCGTCGCCCCCGGCCTGTTCACCTACCGCTCGGGGCTGGAGGCGGCCGAGCAGCTTCTCACCCGGCCTGAGCCGCCGACCGCGATCTTCGCCAGCAACGACGACATGGCCGCCGCGACCGTCGCGGTCGCCCTGCGCCGCGGCCTCGCCGTCCCCGACGACCTGACGGTGTGCGGCTTCGACGACACCGCCATCGCGACGACGATCTGGCCCGAGCTCACCACCATCCGCCAGCCGATCCGCGAGATGTCGCACGCCGCGATGGTCCTGCTCCTGAAGGCCGCGCGGGCGTGGCGCCTGGGTCAGGAGCCGGAGCGCGCGCACATCGTCCTCGACCACGCCCTGATCCGCCGCGCCTCGGACGGCCCGCCGCGCTGAGCGGGGCGGCCCGCCTCGTATCCGCACGGTCGATCACGCCGGGACGCTTGACAGGACACGGCCCGGCAGCGGTATGGTAGCGCTATCAAATGAGAGCGCTATCAAAACGGCGTTCGGTCATGATGACGGTCGCTCAGGCCGGGCGAGGGGAGGGGCATGACGATGTCCGACGAGGCTTCGCCTTCGCGGCGGGACGGCCGTGCGCCGGAATTCGCTGCCGTATCCCCCTCATCCTCCGCGGGCGCGACCTATCCGAGCCTGCGGTCCCGGCGGGTCCTCGTCACGGGCGGGGCCTCTGGCATCGGCGAGGCCCTGGTCGAGGCCTTCGTCGCGCAAGGCGCGCGGGTGCTGTTCTGCGACATCGCCGACGCGGCGGCCGCCGCCCTCGTGGCGCGGCTGACGCCCGGCGCGGCGCATCCCCCGCTCTACCTCCATTGCGACCTGACCGATCTCGACGCGCTCGTCGCGATGGTGGCCGAGGCCGAGGCGGCGCTCGGCGGGCTCGACATCCTCGTCAACAATGCCGGCAACGACGACCGCCACCCGGTCGCCGACGTGACGCCGGCCTACTGGGACGAGCGCATGGCGGTGAACCTGCGCCACGTATTCTTCGCCGCCCAGGCCGCCCTGCCGGGCCTGCGGCGGGCCGGCAACGGGGTGATCCTCAACTTCGGGTCGGTCAGCTGGCATCTCGGGCTGCGCGACCTGCCGCTCTACCAGATGGCCAAGGCCGGGATCGAAGGGCTGACGCGGGCGCTCGCCCGCGACCTAGGACGCGACGGCATCCGCGTCGCCACGATCGTGCCGGGCAACGTCCAGACCCCCCGGCAGGAGCGCTGGTACCGGCCGGAGGACGCGGCCGAGATCGTTGCGGCCCAGTGCCTGGACGGGCGGATCCAGCCCGCCGACGTCGCCGCCCTGGTCCTGTTCCTCGCCTCCGACGACGCGCGCATGTGCACCGGCCACAGCTACTTCGTCGATGCGGGCTGGCGTTGAGCGGAGGGAGACGCGAACGGCATCGGATCTCCGCGGACGATCGTTTCGGAACCTGTTCGATTAAGCCTCGACGGATTTGACACCCCCCTCGTCATTCCGGGGCCGCGCAGCGGAGCCCGGAATCCAGAACCGTGGATGGCCCGGGATAATGCGAAACGTTCTCCGCTCCGTTCCGGACGACCCGGAAGCTTGTTTGACTCGCGAGGACGGCACCACGAGAAACTCTTTTTCCACACGCTACCTCATCCTGAGGTGCGAACGCAGTGAGCCTCGAAGGAGGCCTCCAGAAATCTCGGGGCTATCTGGAGGTCTCCTTCGAGGTCAGTCGATCTTCAATCGACTGACACCTCAGGATGAGGTTGTGGGAAGGAGCAATCTTATCGGCTGGTCGAATTAAGCTCTGAGATTTTGGAATACGGCTCCGCTGCGCGGTTCCGGAATGATCTACAAACGGCTCCAGGTCACGGATCTGTGGCATCGGCAATCGCAGGCCGATTTGCTGGATTTCGCGGATTATACAATCGTCTTGCGAAAAAATATCAGAATTACTCGCGAAATATGCGAATTTATACTTGCTGAAACAAAACCGCCATGCAAATCTCGGAACCAAGCCGACAGGCAAAGACGAAGCGAAACCGGGCAGACGCCAGAGGGTCCGGGCGGCCCTGAGGGAGGAGGAAGCCGATGTCCGATGCGTCGAGGCATGATCCCTCAGCCCATGCCGCCGTGGGTAGCCTGCACGAAGCCCGCCACCGGCTCCGGATCTCGTCCGCCCGTGACGCGCGCACATGAACCCGGCCGACGCCTCTCCCGGCCCCGCACCGAACGCCCCCGCCCTCGAAGCCTCCGGCCTCTCGAAGTCGTTCGGCGCGGTGGAGGTTCTCAAGAGGATCGACCTCGCGGTCCGCGCCGGCGAGGTGCAGGCGATCATCGGCGAGAACGGCGCCGGCAAGTCCACCCTCATGAAGATCCTGGCCGGCAACCAGCCGCCGTCGCGCGGCGAGATCCGGATCGACGGCGAGGCCGTGTCGTTCTCCGGGCCGGCGGATGCGGAGAGGCGCGGCATCGTGCTGGTCCACCAGGAAATCCTCCTGGCGCCGGACCTGACGGTCGCGCAGAACATCTATCTCGGCCGGGAGATCGGCCGGGGCGTGATCCTCGACGACCGGAGGATGAACGAGGGCGCCCGCCGGGCGATCCGCGACCTCGGCGGCGACCTCGATCCTGGGACGATCGTCTCGCGGCTGTCGATCGCACAGCGCCAGCTCGTGCAGATCGCCCGCGTGCTGCTCGTGCCCCACCGCATCGTGATCTTCGACGAGCCGACGGCGTCGCTGACCCCGCACGAGACGGACGCGCTGCTGACTGTGATCCGCGCCATCCGCCGCAAGGGCGTCGGCGTGCTCTACATCTCGCACCGCCTGGCCGAGGTGAAGGACATCGCCGACCGGGTCACGGTGTTGCGCGACGGAAGCCTCGTCGCGTCCCATCCGGCGAGCGCGCTTCAGCCGGCGGACATGGCGCGGCTGATGGTGGGCCGCGACGTGGCGAAGCTCTACCCGGACCGGCATGCGGCCGCAGCCCGCGAGACGGTGCTGGAGGTCGACCGCTTCACCGTGCCGGGCCACGCGCAGGAGGCGTCCTTCCGGCTCGGCAAGGGCGAGATCCTCGGCTTCGCCGGCCTCGTCGGCGCCGGCCGGACGGAACTGATGGAAGGCCTCGTCGGCCTGCGGCCGGGGCGCGGATCGGTCCGCCTGTTCGGCCGCCCGGTGCGCTTCACCGATGTCCAGGCGAGCCTCAAGGCCGGCGTCGCCTACCTGTCGGAGGATCGCAAGGGCAAGGGTCTGCTCCTCGCCAAGGATCTGGTCGTCAACCTGACGCTGGCCTCGCTGAAGCAGTTCGGCGGCCGGTTCCGGATCGATCGCCGGAAGGAGGCCGAAGCCCTCGACCGGGCGATCCGCGATTTCGACATCCGCACCGGGTCGCGGACGATCCTGGCCGGCCAGCTCTCCGGCGGCAACCAGCAGAAGCTCCTGCTCGCCAAGATGATGCTGCTCGATCCGAAGGTCGTCATCATCGACGAGCCGACCCGCGGCATCGACATCGGCAACAAGGAACAGATCTATCACTTCATCGCCGCGCTGGCCGGCGAGGGACGCGCGATCGTCGTCGTCTCGTCGGAGATGCCGGAACTGATCGGCATCTGCGACCGCATCCTGGTGATGCGGTCCGGCCGGATCGTCGGCGAGGTCGCGGGGGAGCGCATGACCGAGAACGAGATCGTCCAGCTGGCGACGGGCGTGACGGCGGGAGAGGCGGCATGAGCGTGACCTCCGCTCCCTCCGGCCCCGATGAGGCGGCGCCCGCCGTCCGGGCTAGAGCGTCCCGGGACTGGGACATGGCGGCGATCGCCCCGTTCGTCGCACTGGCCCTGCTGCTGGTGCTCGGCTACTTCGCCAGCCCGAACTTCGTGTCGCTCGCCAATCTCGGCAACGTCGTCACCCGCAGCGCCTTCATCGCCGTCATCGCCCTCGGGGCGACCTACGTGATGACCGCGGGCGGCCTGGACCTGTCGGTCGGGTCGATGCTCGCCTTCGTGGCGAGCCTGACGATCCTGTTCTTCAACGCCGCCGGCATCGCCGACCCGCTGACGGAACTCCTGCTCGGGATGGCGCTGGCGCTGGCCCTCGGCGCGGCCTGCGGCTTGGTGAACGGCCTGATCACCACGGTCGGGCGGATCGAGCCCTTCATCGCGACGCTCGGCACGATGGGGATCTTCCGCGGCCTGACCTACTGGCTGTCCCAGGGCGGCGCGATCACCGTGCGCGACCGGGACCTGATGGCGCTCTACCGGCCGGTCTACTCGGGCAGCTTCCTCGGCGTGCCGGTGCCGATCGTCGTCATCCTCGCGGTGGCGGCGATCTGCGCCTTCGTGCTCTACCGCACCCGGTACGGCCGGCACGTCACCGCGATCGGCTCGAACGAGGAGGTCGCGCGCTATTCCGGCATTGCGATCAACCGGGTCCGCACCCTCACCTACGTGATCCAGGGGATCTGCGTCGGCGTGGCGGTGATCCTCTACGTGCCGCGCCTCGGCTCGACCTCGGCCACGACCGGCAGCTTCTGGGAATTGCAGGCGATCACCGCGGTGGTGATCGGCGGCACGGCGCTCCGGGGCGGCGTCGGGCGGGTCTGGGGCACGGTCTGCGGCGCGGTCATCCTGGAGGTGGTCGGCAACATCCTGCTCCTGTCGAACGTCGTCAGCGAATACCTGATCGGCGCGATGCAGGGCGCCATCATCATCGTCGCCATGCTGGTGCAGCGCTCGCTGATGCGCAAATAATCCGAGTTCATCACGACAACGGCCGGGCTCAGAGGGTCGCGCCCGGACTTCGACCATAAGACCCGATCCGGGAGAGAGACCATGTTCAGAAGACCATTCGGGCTCGCGGCTGCCGCCTTTGTCGCCGCCTTGGCCGCCTCGGTCGCCCTGGCCCCTGCCGCCGCCCTCGCGCAGGACAGGAAGGTGACGATCGGCGTGTCGATTCCGGCGGCGGATCACGGCTGGACCGCCGGCGTGGTCTTCCACGCCGAGCGCGTCGCCAAGCTCCTGATGAAGGAGCATCCGGGCCTCAAGGTCATCGTCAAGACCTCGCCGGACGCGGCCTCGCAGGCCAATGCCGTGCAGGACCTGGCGGTGCAGGGCCTGAACGCGCTCGTCATCCTGCCGACCGATCCGGACCCGCTCGTCAACGCGATCAAGGACGTCAAGGACAAGGGCACCTTCGTCGCGCTGGTGGACCGCGCACCCTCGACCAACGACGATTCCATCCGCGACCTCTACGTCGCCGGCAACAACCCGGCGCTGGGCGAGGTCGCCGGCCGGTACATCGCCAAGACCACGCCGGACGCCCAGGTCGTCGTCATCCGCGGCCTGCCGATCCCGATCGACCAGCAGCGCCAGGACGGCTTCGACAAGGGGATCGCCGGCTCGAAGGTCAAGGTTCTGGCCCGCCAGTTCGGCAACTGGAGCCGCGACGACGCGTTTCGCGTGATGCAGGATTACCTGACGAAGTATCCCAAGATCGACGTGGTGTGGTGCCAGGACGACGACATGGCGGTCGGCGTGATGGAGGCGATCACCCAGGCCAAGCGCACCGACATCAAGTACATCATCGGCGGCGCCGGCTCCAAGGACATGATCAAGCGGGTTATGGACGGCGACAGGATGGTGCCGGTCGACGTGCTCTACCCGCCGGCGATGGTCTCGACCGCGATGCAGCTCACCGCCGCCAACTTCTACGATCAGGTCCCGGTCAGCGGCACCTACATCCTCGACGCCACGCTGGTGACCAAGGACAACGCCAAGGCCTATTATTTTCCGGATTCGCCGTTCTGACACGTGCGGCGTCCATCGGTCCGTCGAGGGGCGTCGCACTCGCCCTCGTCCTTACGTCCGACACGGCAGATAGCTTGGAGCCTGTTTGATTGGCCTCCATCGGCTTCCACCCCTCCTGGTCATTCCGGGGCCGCGCAGCGGAGCCCGGAATCCAGAACCGCAGGTGACACAGTGTGAAGCGGTACGCTGTCCGCTCTGTCCTGAACCTTCCGCGGTTCTGGATTCCGGGCTCCGCTGCGCGGCCCCGGAATGACGCGGAGAATGTCTCTACTGTCGAGCAAGTTGAACAGGCGTCGAGGAATCCGGAACACCGACGCTCTCATGTCTGAAAGAGGACTTCCCCATGAAGACGATCAAGGGGCCGGCCATCTTCCTCGGCCAGTTCGCTGGCGACGCCGCGCCGTTCGACACCTGGGCCGGGATCACCAAATGGGCGGCGGAGAAGGGCTATGTCGGCGTGCAGGTGCCGTCCTGGGCCGGCCAGCTGATCGACCTGAAGCGAGCCGCCGAGTCCAAGGATTACTGCGACGAGTTCGCCGGCATCGCCCGGCAGAACGGGGTCGAGGTCACGGAACTCTCGACCCATCTCCAGGGGCAGCTCGTGGCGGTGCATCCGGCCTATGACGAGGGCTTCGACGGCTTTGCCGCGCCGGAGGTGCGCGGCAACCCGAAGGCGCGCCAGGAATGGGCGGTCGATCAGGTCAGGATGGCGCTGAGCGCGTCGAAAAATCTCGGAATTGGAGCCCACGCGACATTCTCGGGCGCGCTCGCCTGGCCCTACCTCTATCCGTGGCCGCAGCGGCCGGCCGGCCTGATCGAGACCGCGTTCGACGAGTTGGCGCGGCGCTGGACCCCGATCCTGGACCATGCCGAGGAATGCGGCGTTGATGTCTGCTACGAGATCCATCCGGGCGAGGACCTCCACGACGGCGTCACCTTCGAGATGTTCCTGGAGCGGGTGAAGCACCATTCCCGCGCTAACATGCTCTATGATCCGTCGCATTACGTACTGCAATGCCTGGATTATCTCGACAACATCGATATTTATAAAGAGCGGATCAGGATGTTCCACGTCAAGGACGCGGAGTTCAATCCGACGGGCCGGCAGGGCGTCTATGGCGGCTACCAGGGCTGGGTCGCCCGGGCCGGCCGGTTCCGCTCGCTCGGCGACGGGCAGGTCGATTTCGGGGCGGTCTTCTCCAAGATGGCGGCCAACGATTTCGACGGCTGGGCGGTGGTCGAGTGGGAATGCGCGCTGAAGAACGCCGAGGACGGCGCGCGCGAGGGGGCCGAGTTCGTCAAGGCCCACATCATCCGCGTGACGGACAAGGCCTTCGACGACTTCGCCAGCGGCGGCACCGACGAGGCGGCCAACCGGCGCATGCTCGGGATCTGAAAGGGAGCGTCCGATGGCAATCGAGGGCAAGCAGGACCAGGCGCGGCCGCCGCGCATCCGGCTCGGCATGGTCGGCGGCGGGGCAGGGGCCTTCATCGGTGCGGTCCACCGCATGGCCGCGCGGCTGGACGACCGGTTCGAGCTCGTGGCCGGCGCCCTGTCGTCGACGCCCGACAAGGCGATCGCCTCAGGGCGCGACCTCGGCCTCGACCCAAACCGCACCTATGCCGATTACCGGGAGATGGCGATCCGCGAGGCGGGCCTCGCGGACGGGATCGAGGCGGTCTCGATCGTCACGCCGAACCACCTGCATTACGACGCCGCCAAGGAATTCCTGCAGCGCGGCATCCACGTCATCTGCGACAAGCCGCTGACCTCCACGCTCGCCGACGCGGAGAAGCTCAAGACGGTCGCCGGCGAGAGCGACGCGCTGTTCATCCTGACGCACAACTACACGGGCTATCCGATGGTGCGGCAGGCGCGCGAGATGGTCGCGAAGGGCGATCTCGGCACGATCCGTATCGTGCAGGTCGAGTATCCGCAGGACTGGCTGACCGAGGCGATCGAGCAGACCGGCGCCAAGCAGGCGGTGTGGCGCACCGACCCAGCCCAGTCGGGCGCGGGCGGCTCGACGGGGGATATCGGCACGCACGCCTACAACCTCGCCTGCTTCGTCACCGGATTGACGCTCGACAGCCTCGCGGCCGATCTCGACTCGTTCGTCGAGGGCCGGCGGCTCGACGACAACGCCCACGTGCTCCTGCGCTTCAAGGGCGGCGCCAAAGGCATGCTGTGGTGCAGCCAGGTGGCGCCGGGCCACGAGAACGGCCTCAAGATCCGCGTCTACGGCACCAAGGGCGGGATCGAATGGGTGCAGGCCGACCCGAACACCCTCTGGTTCACCCCCTTCGGCGAGCCGAAGCGGCTGCTCACCCGGGCCGGCGCCGGAACCGGTCCCGCCGCCGCCCGCGTGTCGCGCATTCCGTGCGGCCATCCGGAAGGCTACCTCGAAGCCTTCGCGAACATCTATTCCGAGGCGGCGCAGGCGATCGACGCCCGGAAGAGCGGCGCACCGGTCGACGCGGCGGTCGTCTATCCGACGATCGACGACGGCCTCAAGGGCGTGGCCTTCGTCGAGGCCTGCGTCGCGTCGTCGAAGCGCGACGGGGCCTGGGTCAAGCTCTGATCCCGCATCCCCTCCCGTCGGGTGCGGCCGCGCCAGCCGGACCCGACGGCCGACCAAGGGCCCGGATCCATCCGAACCGAGCCGCGCCCGGGTGAGAGCATCACCGTGAGCAAGAATGGTTGAACGCATGAGCATCAGGTTCGATGGACGCGTCGCGATCGTCACCGGCGCCGGCCGGGGGCTCGGACGGGCGCACGCGCTCGGTCTCGCGGCCCGCGGCGCCCGCGTCGTCGTCAACGATTTCGGCCGCGGCGGCGAACCGCCCGACGGGGCGCTCCGTGTCGTCGCGGAGATCGAGGCGGCCGGCGGCGAGGCCGTCGCGAACGGCGCCGACGTGTCCGATCTCGATCAGGTCCGGGCGATGGTCGCGCAGGCCGAATCCCGCTGGAACCGGGTCGACATCCTCGTCAACAACGCCGGCATCCTGGCCGACAGGAGCTTCGCCAAGATGGACATGGCGGACTTCAGGCGCGTCGTCGACGTCCACCTGATCGGATCCGCCAACTGCACCAAGGCGGTGTGGGACGGGATGCGCGAGCGGCAATACGGACGGATCGTCTTCACCTCGTCGTCCTCTGGCCTCTACGGCAATTTCGGCCAGGCGAATTACGGTGCCGCCAAGGCGGCGATGATCGGCCTCATGAACGTCCTCCACCTCGAGGGCGCGAAGTACGGCATCCGCGTCAACACCCTGGCTCCGACGGCGTCGACGGCGATGACCGACGGCCTGTTCTCGCCGGACGAGGCGGCGCTCCTGTCGCCCGAATCGGTGACGCCGGGGCTGCTCTTCCTCGTCAGCGAGGACGCTCCCTCCCGCACGATCCTCGGCGCCGGCGCGGGGAGCTTCGCGGTCGCCCGCGTCGTCGAATCGCCGGCGGTCTTCCTCGGCGACGCCCCGGGCACGCCGGAAGCCATCGCCGCGCACTGGACGGAGCTGTCGCGAGGGGACGACCTGTCGCCGCTGGACGACGCCTTCGCGCAAACGCGAAAATACGTCGCTGCCGCGTCGGGCCCCGCCGGTAAGACTGTGCCCGCCGGACCGGACTCGTCGCAGTGAGACGAAATCCGGACGATCACTTCCGGATTTCGTCTCACAAGCCGGCGCGGTGGAGCCTCCGGCTCCACACACCTGAGCGAAGCCGATTTTTCGCATCACGAACGCGATCGCGTAGCAATCGCCGAGCGATCATCCGGACATCGTACGACGCGTGACGTGAACGGTTTCGACCGCCGGCGGCCGACCGGCCTCGCTCGGCACCCGGGACCACGATCGCGGGCCGCCGCCGGGTTTCCCCGGCGGCTCTGCGCATTCTTCGCGTGAACGCCCGCCCGACCTCCGAGGCGTCCGGAACCGGCCCGGCCGGCGAGGGCCTCGCCCTCGTCCTGGAACAGGACCGACCCCGGGCGATGGCCAGTTGCGGCTGCACGTCCGGCATCGCGGCCGCGACGGATGGAGGCCGTCCGGCTCCCGGCGGGACACCGCACCGTGGTCTTATCATCTGTTTGAATGACTGGCATTCTGCACCGACGTATTTCGAAACAATATTTTGATGCTATCTCAATATTCTTCGAAAAATCCACCCAACGAGCAATAACACGACTTAAATCAAAAATATAAAATCTAATTATAACCAATGATATTTCACTGTATAATAAAATCGCAATATTTATCCCTCTATACGCCGTTACATCAAGATGTCTTACGTGATCGAACACGCTGCAACCATGTCGTGACGACGATCATGCGCTGTCTTCCGCGCCGGGCGACTTGCAAATTTTGTACGAAGGGCCATGATCAGCGTCCGAACGGGGTGTCGACGCGATGGCATCTGCTCTGTTTTACAGCCTGTTTCGTGCGTGCCTGCGGCGCGCGGGCGATGCCGGTGCGGCGCTGATCGGGGCCGGGCTCTGCGCCGGTGGCGCCGGGGCGGCGGACGCGCCGCACTTGCCGCCGGCGCCTCGGCGGATCGTGCACGCGGACATCGTCGCCCTCGATCAACTGCTGGTCTACAACCGCTTCGGCTCGTTCAACCCCTACGGCATGATCTTCGCCCTCCGGCGCGACGTGTCGGACCTGAGCGAGAGCCCGGTCACGGATGCCGATATCTGCCGGAAGGAGGATGGAACGAGGGCCGGCACCGGGACGCTGGAGCCGGGCAAGGTCCGGCTGAAGGATTGCCGGCGCGCGCGGCCGCTCGTCCTGCGGGCGAATGTCGGCGACATCGTCGAGATCACCGTGAGCAACATGCTCATGGACGAGCAGCCCGACATCTCCGATCCCTGGTGCAAGGACGCGCCATCCGCCGCCGGGACGCCCCCAACCCGGGCCGACGCGCGCAAGGCCTTCGCCCGCCAATGCGACGAGGCCGCGGCCGCAGGCAAGCTGCTCGCCGAGGTCGAGGCGCGCGGCACGCCCGGGGACCGCGAGGCCGCGAAGGTGGAGCGCGAGGCCGGGACCGTCGAGCGCAAGGGCGACTGGCCCGCGACCCGGATGCTGTCGCTCGCGATGCCCGGGCTCGAACCGCTCCCGACATCCGGCTCAGGCATCGACCCGAAATGCCTCGGCCTCGACGCCGCCAGGCCGGGCGAGGCCTTCACCTGCCGCTTCCGGCTGGAGCGCGAGGGCACGCACCTGTTCTCGAGCCTGGCGGCGCCGGCCGGCGGCGAGGCCGATGCGGGCTCCCTCATCCACGGGCTGTTCGGGGCGCTCATCGTCGAGCCGCAGGGCGCGGTCGCCCTGCGCAGCCAGGTGACGCAGGCGGGCTTCGACGCGCTGTGGCGGCCGGCCCCCGACGACCGGCTGCCCCACCGCCGCACGGGCGAGGCGGATTACGCAGCCGCCGTCGCGCGGCCGGTCGCCATGGACGCGCGCCCGGGAGCGTTCCCCTGCGGGCCGTCGCCGATCCCGGTGCTCGCCGTCGCGCGGCCCTGCACCGGTACGGAGACGGTCGACGGCGTCGCCTACGGCCGGGCCGAGATCGTCCATGGCGACCTCAACGCCATCGTCGTCCCGGACCCGAACCGCCCCCTGCCGCCGGTCGACCCGGGGCTCGCGGGCGAGGACCTGCGCACGGCCCAGCGGCTCGCCGCCGAAGCGCGCGCGCCGTTCCGCGAGTTCACCGTGATCTTCCACGACGAACTGAAGACCTTCTTCGCCGATAATTTCAAGGAACTCGGGCAGTTCGGGCAGCTCTCGGCGGCGCGGGACGGCTTCGCGATCAATTACGGCGCCTCCGGCGCCGGCCCGATGATCCTGGCCAACCGCAAGCGGATCGGCCCGGCCGCCGCCTGCCCCGAATGCCTCTACGAGGAATTCTTCCTGGAGAGCTGGGCGAACGGCGACCCGGCGCTGCTGGAGGCCTTCCCGGACGATCCCTCGAACGTCCACCACTCCTACCTCAACGACAAGGTCGTCTTCCGCAACCTGCACGCGGGCAAGGAGACCCATATCTTCCACCTGCACACCCACCAGTGGTTCGCGGGCAACGACGAGAACCGCGGCGCCTATCTCGACAGCCAGACCATCGCGCCGCAGCAGGGCTACAGCTACCGCATCTATCACGGCGGCCACGACCGGCACCGCAGCGACGCCGCGCCGCCCGCCGCCCAAGGGTGGTGGGAGGACGGCAAGGGCTCCGGCAACCGCAACCGCACGGTCGGCGACGCGATCTTCCACTGCCACCTCTACCCGCATTTCGCGCAGGGCATGTGGGCGCTCTGGCGGGTCCACGACGTGCTCGAGGACGGCAGCCGGGTGCTGCCCGACGGCCAGGGCCGGCCCGGCCTCTCCGTCGACCCCAACCCCGCGCCGGCCGAGCGGCGCCAGGGCTCGGTCGACCTCGCCTCCGGCCGCTGGCTCGGCTCGGGCAAGGCCCGGGGCACGCCGGTCCCCGGGCTGGTGCCGCTCCCGGGCGAGGCGGCGCCGCTGCTGCCACTCTACGCGCCGGATCCAGCGCAGGCTCTCCCCACGGCCGCCATCCCGGAGGCCGCGCCCGTCGCGCAGGCCGACGCGATGCCCGGCTACCCGTACTACATCGCCGGCCGGCCCGGGCACCGGGCGCCGCAGCCGCCCCTCGACATGGCGCGGGCGACCGGAGAGGAAGGCGGGGCGCCCGCGGGCACGCTCCTCGACGGCGGCCTGCCGCGGCACCGGGTGACCGGCGGCCTCTCGGCGCCCTCCGTGCTCTCGCGGCAGGAGCGCGACGACCTCGTGAAGGACGTCGACCGGACGACGGCCGCGCTCGCGCCGACCCTGGTGCCGCGGATGCTGGCGCTGGGCGACTTCACCAGCGAGTACCAGCGGCTCGACGTCGAGATTCTGCCGCATGCCGGCACGGCCCTCGAACGCGCGGCGATGGCCTTCCACCACGACGGACGACGGCCGGACGGCACGCCGATGCCGCTGCGCACCGCGACGGGGGCCGGCGCCGTGCAGCAATTCGGCGCCTACCCGACGATGCGGATGCCGCCGCTCGCGGGCGCGCCGCGACCGGGTCCCACGGGCTTTGCGGTCAACGGCGCCCCGCCCGCGCCCGGCGCGCCCTATGCCGACCCCTGCGGCGCGCCGACGACGCTGGCCGGCGTGGATTTTCGCCGCCACATCGGCCTGCGGCGGGCCACGGGGCAGCGCGACGTGTTCGAGGACGTCACGCTCGCGGCCGCGCCGGACCCGGCGGTCGCCGGGGATACGGCGCTCGAAGCCGTGCGCGGCCGCGCCGGCCTCGGCTTCGTGCCCGATCCCGGGCTGCTGGCGTTCCGCCGCTACGGCGTCTCGGCGGTGCAGTTCGACATGACCGTGAACCGCGCGGGCTGGCACGACCCGCAGGCCCGGATCGCGGTGCTCACCACGGAGGCGGACCGCTGGAAGGAGGCGCGCAGCGCCCGGGCCGAGCCGTTCTTCTTCCGCGCCTTCTCGGGCGAGTGCATCGAGCTCCGGCACACCAACGAGCTGCCCAAGGACCTCGAGCTCGACGACTTCCAGCTCAAGGTCCCCACCGACACGATCGGCCAGCACATCCACCTGGTGAAGTTCGACGTCACCTCCGCCGACGGCTCGGGCAACGGCTTCAACTACGAGGACGCGACCTTCGCGCCCGACGAGATCCTCGACCGCATCTGCGCGGCGCGGCGCGCGGGCGGCAGCGTCAGCGGCGAGACGACGGCGGGTGCGAAGGTCGGGGACCGCGCCGCGGAATGCGCGGCCCTCGAGACGGCCCGGACGGCGCTCGACGGCGCGATCGAAGCCGGCGACCGCCCACGGATCGCCGAGGCGCAGGCGGCCTTGCGCGCGCTCCGGCTCTGGCGGCGCAAGGGCGCGGACGACCGGGCCCGGTACTTCCAGACCACGGTCCAGCGCTGGTTCGCCGACCCGATCCTCTCGAATACCGGCGACGGCCGCGCCGCCGACCGAACTTTGCGCACGGTCTTTACCCACGACCATTTCGGGCCGAGCAACATCCAGCAGCACGGCTACTACGCGGCCCTGCTGATCGAGCCGAGCACCCACGGCGTCGAGCGTTTCGCCGGGCCCGGCCAGGCCCGGGCCGACATGCCGGGCCGGGTGCTGCCGCCCGAACCCCCGGCCGCCGGCGCGCCGGTCGCCCCGGCGCTGGCGCCCCCCGCGGACGCGCGCGGCCTCGTCGGCGCCCGCGCCGTCGTCGAGCAGGTCGCGGCGCGGGCGGTCGACCCGGCCTCCCCGGGGCCGGCCCACGCCAACAGCCGCGAATTCGCCCTCGCGGTCGCGGATTTTGCGCTCCTCTACGACGGCGCGCGCCAGGAGGCGGCGGCCTTCGGCGCCGACGCGCGGCCCGGCGGCCACCTCAAGGGCCTCGCCCGCCTCGTCGGCGAGGCGGCCTGCACCGTCGACGGGTCCGGGCCCGAGGACGCACGCGATCCGGATATCGAGCCCGGCGAGGCCGTCCCGGCCCGCCGCGCGGGACTCTGCGCGACCGCGTCCGGCGCGGTGCCGAGGGACCTCCCGGCGGTCCGGCGCGAGAGCGGCGCGCCCGCCGCGGCCTTCGCCGGCCGGGTCGCCGCTCTGTCCGAGCACGCCGAGCGCTGGCGGGGGGAGAACGGCCGGCCCGTCGCGCCGCCGCCGCGGCCCGAGGCCTTCAGCCAGAAGCACCACGACCCCTACGTCGTGAACTACCGCAACGAGCCCGTGCCGCTGCGCGTCGGTGCGACGGATGCGGGCGGCACGCCGCTCGCCTTCATGCGCAACCCCTGCACGACCGGCGGTCCGGCCGCGGAGGACGAGGCGGGACGGAAGGAGCGGCAGAACCACCGCGACGTCCGCCACCAGCGCGAGGACGAGTTCGGCAACCTGTCCAACGTCTTCCGCAGCATCTGGAACACCCAGCGGGCCGCCGCCGAGGGGCACGGCGACCCCTGCACGCCGGTGGTCGAGGCCTTCGCCCGGGAGCGGGTCCTGCTGCGCATGGTCCAGGGCGCGCAGGAGGTGCAGCACACCTTCAAGATCGAGGGTCTCGCCTTCCGGCGCAACGTCGACCAGCATTATCCGACCGCGCGCCCGCACCTGTCGCGGCTCGCCGGCGCGCCGCGCGCCCGCACCGAGCGCTGCCACGACGATCCGGCCGCCCGCGACGGCCGGCCCCGGGCGCTCGTCTCGGGAACGACTCCCGGCGCCGCCGACCAAGCGTACCAGCTCGCCTTCGACGCCCTCGCGGCCGGGTGCGACAACCTCCTGGGCTACACCTCCGCCCAGGAGATCGGCCTCTCGGAGCATTTCGAGGTCGGCGCGCGCTTCAGCGCCACCAGCCCGGGCACCTCGGACCTCGTGGCGGGGCTCGCGGCAGGCTTCGCCGCGCCGGCCGCGACGGCGAGCTACGCCCTGTCGCCGCTGCGGGTGCGCGACCCGCGCCCGGACGCGAGCGCGAGCGCCAACCCGCTCCAGAACCTCACCGGCACGGCGCCGCTCCTCAACGCCGACGTGGTGGGCGGATTGCGGGTCCGGGACCTGCGCGACCGCCGCGAGGCCCTCGACTACCTCTACAGCTACGGCTCGGCGGACGCGATCTGGAACGGCGCCTGGGGCCTCCTGCGCATCTACGACCGGCCGAAGGCCTCCGACGTCGCCCGCTGCCTCCTCGACCCGGAGGCGGTCGGCGGCTTCGACGCCTGCCTCGCCGACGGGAAGCCGGTGGACGACCGCTTCCGCCCGCTCGCGGCCGACGCCCCGCCGCCGGGCGCGGACGGCGCGGCCGCCCTCGAAGCGGGACCGCCCGCCAGTGCCGCGGCGCCCCCGACCGTCGCGACCAGCCTGCCCCTGGTCTGCCCGCCCGACGCCAAGCAGGTCGAGACCATCATGGTCGCGGTCCGGGCGGGGCAGATCCTGGATTATGCCAACGCGGTGCGCACGCCGGGGCTGCCCTACGACCGGGCGGACGGCCTGTTCGACCCGGACGCCCTGATGATCGCCTCCCTGCCGCTCTCCGCGATCGTGCAGGACGCCAAGGCGAAATCGGACATCGAGCCGGGCGCCGAGATCCTGTCGAACGCGGAGATCCTGCAGCGCGGCCTGATCCCCGATCAGGCCACGATCCGCAGGCTCCTGCAGATCCGGCACCTCGGGGTTGCGACACCGGAGCCGTACGTCCTGCGGGTCAATGCGGGCGACTGCGTCAACGTCCTCATGATCAATGCCCTGACCCCGAACGCGCGCCGCAACCCGCGCGCGGTGCGCGACGCGCCCGGGGACGCGCTGATGCCGAACATCGTGCCCCTGAACACCGACCCCGGCCAGACCGGCGGCCGGGGCGGGATCGAGTCGACGACCCGGGTCACGTTCACCCTGCCGGCCTCGCTGACCTCGCCGCGCAACGGCGTCCCCTTCCCCTTCGGCGTCAACCAGGCGCCGCCGCTGCGCGCGGAGGCGGAGGTGGAGGAGGGCGGCACCCGGCAGGGCTGCCACCGCGGCGGGGGCCGGCGCTGCCTGCCGGCCGCCTCCTGGATCACCCAGACCTTCTACGCGGGCTCGCTGAGCGTCGATGCGGGGAAGCTCGTCGAAGCGCTGGGCCCGCCCTGGTCGCCGCCGCCGGGGGAGGACGGCACACCCTCGCCCGTGGCCGCCATCCGGGTGCTCGAGCGCCCCTCCGCCGGCTGCGCCCCCGACCACGTCGAGTTCGCGGTCCTGACCGTGCTGTTCTGCGCCGACCCGGCCGGTCACCGGCTGAGCTTTGGGCCCGATCCCTCGCCCGCGCCCGGGCCCGGGCAGCTCTCCGCAGCCGAGCGGGGGCGGCGCGTCGCCGAGGCGATCGCCGCCTGGCTGCGTCCCCGGCAGGCGATGTTCCTCGCCGCCAAGCCCTATGCCGGCGGCGCGCAGCCGATCCGGGTCGCGGGCGACCTCATCGGGCACGCCTCGCACGGGCTCGTCGGCACCCTCGTCGTCGAGCCTTACGGCGCCACGCACGGGGCGACCGCTCTGCCGCGGACCGGCGAGGACAACCGCCTGGCCGACGAGGAGACCGGGCCGCGGCGCGGCGCCCCCTTCCAGACCGCGTCCGCGCCGAGCGGTGGGCGCAGCGCCGAGATCGGCGTCCCGACGGTCGTCCCCTGCCTCGATCCGAAGGCCTGCCCCGTGCGGATCGGCCCGACGACCGTGCAGGAGCATACCCTGCTCTACCAGGACGGCCTCAATCTCTGGACCCGCGCCTGGGGCACGCCGCCGGTCAAGTGGAGCTACGAGGACCCGCCCTCGCCCAAGGAGCCCTCGCCCAAGAACAAGCCCTGGGACGACGCCGTGCCCTCCGAGGAGCAGGGCTATAGCGGCCACCCGCGCCCCGACTGCCCGGTCTGCGACGATTCCTACGACCTCGGCGAGAAGGCGGTGAGCTACCGCAGCGCCCCCTTCGACCTGCGGCTGGCGGGCGCGCCGGGCGTCCCGGCCGGGCTCGGCCGCACCGACTATCCCGGCAGCCGGACCAACCTGAACGCCTATCCCTTCCCGCGGAACTTCCTGTCGGCCGAGTACCGGCCGATCCCGACCCCGGCGCTCGCGGCCAAGCCGGGAGCGGAGGTGATGATCCGGGTCGTCCACCCGGCCGGGCGGGCGCGCCAGCGGGCCTTCGTGGCGCACGGCGCGCCCTACGACGACCTGCTGCCGGGCTTCGGCTCCGCCCATTCCCCCCTGCTCGCGCCGGGCAAGGGGGTGACCGCCTCGCTCTGCGCCTCCCGGATTCCGGGCACCTTCCTGTGGCGGGACGGGCCGCAGCACATCACGGCGGCGGGGGTCTGGGGCCACCTGACCGTCGATGCCGGGCCGTCGGGGGCCCAGGCATGCGCCCGCTGACAGCTCCGGCGATGGCCGCCGCGGCCGGCTTGAGCGCCGTCCTGGCGGTCCCGGCGGCGGTCCCGACGCCTTTTGCCGCCGAGCCGCCCTCCGACGAGGCGGGCCCGCGCATCGCCCTCGACACCGCCGGCCTCGCGGTGTCCGCCACGCTCCTCGACCTCGACGGCCGCGACATCGACGTCGTGCCGGTTGACGCGCCGTTCCGCATCCGGATCGCCTTCACCGATCCCGCGGGCGGCGAGGCGGCCCTGGCCGCGCCCCCAACGGCGTGGCTGAGCCCGCGCGGGCCGGGCACCGGCTCCTGCCGGGACGCGACCCGCTCCCGCTGGTCGACGGACCGCCCGCCGGCCGACGCGGTGGCGCTGGAGGGCCTGTCGGTGGCGACCGTCGACGCCGAGGGCCGGATCGCGATCGTCGATCCCCACCGGCCCGCCGCCGCGCGCATCGTCGCGGGCATCGTCCCCCTCGGCGAGCGGCCGGGCGGGCTGCTGATCCATCGCGGCCGGGGCGACATGCTGGTCTCGCGCCCGGCGCAAGGCGACGTCGTGGCGGTGCCGCTGCCCTGGGGGCGGCCCGCGACCCTGGCGCAGGGCCTGCGGCGGCCCGGCGCGATCCTGGCCGCGCCTCGCGGCGGCGCCTGGATCGCCGAGGCGGGCCGGGCCGTGCTCCTCGACCGGGCCGGGCGCGTCGCCGCCACCGCGGATTTCGCCGGCGCGGAGGGATCGGGGCCGGTCCGCCTGCTCGAGGCCGGTCCGGCCCGGATCGCGGCGCTCGGCGGCGACGGGTCGGCGGCGCTCCTCGACCGCGGCACCGGCGAGACGCTCCTGCGCCTGCCGCCGGGCAGCGTCGGGCCGGTCGCGGCGGCGACGGCCGACGCGCTGCTCACCGAGCGCGGCGGCCGCCTCGTTCGCCTGTACGCCGACGCCCCGGACCGCCCGGAGGATCTCGGCCTGCCGGGTCCCGTCATCGGGCTCGCGGTCGACGGAAGCGGGCGCTGGGCGGTCGCCGCCGCCCGCTCCCCGGCCGGCGGGGTCGAGCTGGGCGTGATCGACCTGCCGTTCGGGCGGCGCGTGCACGGCTTTGCGGCGCCGGAGGCCTTCGACGAGGTGCTGGTCACCGCCTCGGCCGCGTTCCTGACCTGGCCGACGCGCCCGGTCGTCACGGTGATCGATCTCGCGGCCCTCGCCACCGGCGATGCCGCCACCCGCGACGTCCGGCTCGACGAGACGCGCCGGCCCGGGGCAGGGCCGCGCTTCGGCCCGATGATGGTCCCCCTCGAACCGCTCTCCGCCGTCGCCGTCGTGCGGCCGGGGGGCGCCATGCTGCACACGGTGCTGGCGGGCGGCGGCCTGACGTCGTCGCCCAAGCAGGCGCTGGAGCTCAAGGGCGCGCCGCCCGCGGCGCTCGCGGCCTTCCCGCGCTCCTTCGTCCGGCACGGGCCGGGCACCTTCGAGAGCACCGCCCGCCTGCCCTCCGGCGGCGCCTGGGACCTCGTCGCCACCACCGGCATCGGCGGCACCGGCGCCTGCCTGCCGCTGCCGGTCGCGGCGGCCCCGGAGCCGCCGCCCCCGCCGGCCCTGTCGGCGGAGATCCTGGCCCACGACCCGGACGCGACCGTGCTGGCAATCCGCCTGCACAACTGGCCGGTCGCGGCGCCGACCCGCCTGCGCCTCGCCGCCCTGGATGGCGGCGGCGTCGTGATCGTCGCGGCCGCCCCGGCCGGCGACGGCAGCTTACGGACCGCCGCCTTCCGGTCGCGCCGGACGCTCTACGCGCTCACCGCCGGCGACGGGCGCGGGGTGGGGGCGCGCCCGGCCACCGTCGACCTGCGCCACCCGCCCGCGAGCGAGGCACCGCGATGACTCCGAGTCCCTCCGGCCACGCCGCGCGCGCGAGCCTCGCCCTTGTCCTCGCCCTCGCGGCCGTGCCCGCCACGGGACTCACCCTCGGCGTCACCGCCCGGGGAGGGGCGGGAGGCGCGGCCGCGGTGGTGGCGACCGACGCGGAGCTGCGCGACACCCGGTCGAGGCCGGTGCGGTTCCGCAGCGACGTGCTCGGCCGGGGCGTGACGCTGGTGTCGTTCACGCTGGTCGGCTGCCAGGTGCAGTGCCCGCTCTCGGACCACAGGATGAACCTGGTCGAGGACGCGCTCGCCGCCCGCGGCCGCGGCGACGTCCGGCTCGTGACGCTGACCATCAATCCGGACAACCGCCCCGAGGACCTGCGCCGCCACGCGGAGCAGTTCGGCCCCGGCCCGTCGCGGACCTTCCTGACCGGCGTCCCCGACCAGCTCTACCCGCTCCTCGACGGCCTCGGCATGGTCTTCGGCAACGCCGCCGATCACCCGCTGTTCTTCCTGGTCTTCGATGCGGCCGGCCGCGCCGTCGCGCGCATCCCGGAGGACCGGGCGACCCCCGAGGCCCTGACGGCGGCCGTGCTGGCGGCGGCGCGGTGAGGCCGCGGCGCCTCCGGAATCGTGTCGTCCGGCGGGTCCTCGCGCGGCTGCTCCTCGCGCTGTTGCCGCAGGCCATCCCGGCGCGGGCGCAGGACGCCGCCTCGGCCGAGCGCCTCTTCCTGACGGGCCTGCGCCCCGGGGCCGGCCCCTGCCGCGACTGCCACGCCCGGGACGGCGCCGGCGGCCGGGAGGGCGCAGCGATCGTTCCGCCGATCGATTCCGCCGCCCTGACCCGCCACACCCTCGACCGCCCGGCCTATGACCGCGCCAGCTTCGCGCGGGCCGTGACCGAGGGCCGGGACGCCGCGGGGCGCCCGCTCGCCGCCCTCATGCCCCGCTACCCCCTCGACGGGGCGCAGGCCTCCGCCCTGTGGGATCACCTCGGCGAGCGCCGCTTCGTCGAGCGTCGGGGCGTCGGGCCGGACGCCGTTGTCCTGGGGATCGACGCCCGCGCCGGTGCGGACCTCGCGGGCGCCCTGGGGCAAGCGATGCGCGGGATTCTCGGCGAGCACGGGCTCGTCCACGGCCGGCGCGTCGTCTTCACGACGGTCGCCGCGCCGCTCGCGGACGGCCCGGAGGCGCCGCTTGCCGTGCTGTTTTCGCCGGAAGCCGGGGCGGAGGCTCGCGCGGCGGGCATCCCGCTCCTGTTCCCGCTCCTGCCCGTCGACGACGCCGCGCGTCCCGACGAGGTGCGGGCGCTCTCCGCCTCGCGGCGCGACCAGGCGGCGGCGCTGCTGCGCGAAGCGCCGCCGGACGCCCCCATCCTCGCCGACGCCGCGGGACGGAGAGCCCTGCCGGCCGCCGATCTCGGCCGCGTCGTCGGCCTGCCGCCCGATCCCCTGCCACCCGAATCCCTGCCGCCGGACATGGTCGTGATCGCCGAGACCGTCGACTGGCCGCGCCTGGCCGCGCAGGCCCCGGCGGGCGGGCGCATCTTCGCCCTCGGCCCGGAGATCGCGCCGAGCCTCGGAGTGCTGGGCCGGCGGGGCCTGCGCCTCGTCCTGACCGATCCGGCGGCCGGGCCCGGTGTCGACGGGGCGCGGCCGGTCCGCCAGCGCCTCGCCCTCGCCGCGGCCAGGCTCCTGGTGGATGCCCTCGTCGCGGCCGGGCGCGACCTGACCCGGGGGAGCCTGATGCGCGGCTTCGCAGACCTGAGGCTCGGGACGCCGTTCTGGCCGAACCTCGACTTCGCCCGCTACGCGGTGACCGGGACCCGTACGGTCGGCATCGTCCGTCTCGAGTGAGTGGAGGACGTCGAGCGATCGCCGGCACCTGCCTCGCCCGCGGGCGGAGCGGATGGGGCGAAGCCAGGCACGATCCCGCAGCGTCGAGGAGCCGGAGCGGGCGACCGACGCCGTCCTCATGGCGCGCAGCGCCCATCCCGAGCCGCTCCGCCGGATGTCGCCGGCGCGTCGCCGCACCGGATCTCCAGTCATACCAATGGCCCAAGATGCTGACGCATCATTCGATCTCGGGCAGGCCCGAGATCGACGGGGCCATTGATCCATCTCGAATTTTCGATGCCAAGCCCAGAAATCCAGGACCTTGGGCTTGGCGAAAATTCGAGAACGGAACCAAAGGTCGTTTTCCAACGACCGTTGGTATCAGATTTGCACCAGCCGGATGTTGTTGGTGTTGCCGGTCGTATGGAAGGGGATGCCGGCCGCGATGACGATGTGGTCGTTGGACGTTGCGAAGCCCTCGACCCGTGCGTGGTGCGCGGCCTTGGCGACCATCCCCTCGTAGGAGTTCACGTCCTCGGTCTGCACGCTGTGCGCGCCCCAGAGCAGGCATAGCCGCCGCGCGGTCGCGAGGTTCGGCGTCAGTGCCAGGATCGGCGGCTCGGGCCGCTTGCGCGCGACGCGCGCCGCGGTCGTCCCGCTCGCCGTGTAGGTCACGATCGCCTTGGCGTGCAGCGCCTCGGCGAGCGTCGCGGTCGCGGTCGCCACCGCGTGCGGCGGCGTCTCCTCCTCGCCCGGGTCCGAGGCCGCGACGATCGAGTGGTAGAGCTTGTGCCCCTCCACCGAGCGGATGATCCGGTCCATCATCGACACCGCCTCGACCGGATATCGGCCGGTCGCCGACTCGGCCGAGAGCATCACCGCGTCGGCGCCGTCGTAGATCGCGGTCGCGACGTCCGAGGCCTCCGCCCGGGTCGGGGCCGGCGCGCCGACCATCGAGTCGAGCATCTGCGTCGCCACGATCACCGGCTTCACCGCCAGCCGGCAGGCCCGGATCAGCTCCTTCTGGCGACCCGGCACGTCCTCGTGCGGGATCTCGACGCCGAGGTCGCCGCGGGCCACCATCACGGCGTCCGAGAGGCGGATGATGTCCTCGATCCGCTCCAGCGCCTGCGGCTTCTCGATCTTCGCGAGCAGCCCGGCCCGGTCCCCGACCAGGGCGCGGGCCTCGACCAGGTCGGAGGGCTTCTGCACGAAGGACAGGGCGACCCAGTCGACGCCGAGTTCGAGGCCGAAGGCGAGGTCGGCGCGGTCCTTCTGGGTCAGCGGCGAGAGGTCGAGCAGGGTGCCGGGCAGGTTGACGCCCTTGCGGTTGGAGATGATCCCGCCGGTCACCACCTCGGCGGTGATCGCGGCGGCCTCCAGCCCGATGACCCGCACCCGCACCCGGCCGTCGTCGATCAGCAGGTCCTGCCCCGGCACGACGGCCGCGAAGATCTGCGGGTGATGCAGCGGGATGGCCTGCTTGCCGCCGTCCCGTCCCTCCAGCACGAAGCGCACGGTCTCCCCCGCCTCAAGATCGAGGCGCCCGTCCCTGAGCGTGCCGATGCGGATCTTCGGGCCCTGCAGGTCCTGGAGGATGCCGATGGGGCGGCCCACCTCCGCCTCGAGCGCCCGGATGGCGGCATGGACCTCGGCGTGGTCGTCGTGGGTGCCGTGGCTGAAGTTGAGGCGGAAGGTGTCGACCCCGGCCAGGAACAGGGCTTTCAGCCGATCGGGAGCGGAGCTCGCCGGACCCACGGTGGCGACGATCTTGGCGTGGCGGTGACGGCGCATGACGCGATCCGGCCGCGGGGAACGGCCGCCTTCTGGTGTCGCGGGGAGGGGGGTGTCAGACGATCAGGATCGCCCGGAAGTCGTTGACGTTGGTGAGTGTCGGGCCGGTGATGACGCCGTCGCCGAGCGCCTCGAAGAACCCGTGCCCGTCGTTGCGGTCGAGGCTCGCCGTGAGCGACAGGCCGAGGGCTGCGGCCCGCGCCTTGGTGTCGGGCGCCAGCACGGCGCCCGCGATCTCCTCCAAGCCGTCGACGCCGTCGGTGTCCCCGGCCACGGCGTGGATGCCGGGATGCCCGTCGAGAGCGGCCCCGAGCGCCAGCAGGAACTCGACGTTGCGTCCGCCGCGGCCCTCGCCCCGCACCGTCACGGTGGTCTCGCCGCCCGAGAGCAGCAGGCAGGGCTTCGGGACCGGCAGGCCGTGGACGGCGACGCTTCTGGCGATCCCGGCCATGACCTTGCCGACCTCGCGCGCCTCGCCTTCGATCGCGTCGCCGAGAATGTAAGGAGTGATGCCCTCGCGCCGGGCGAGGCTTGCCGCGGCCTGAAGCGCCATCAGCGGGGTCGCGACCATCCGCAGGTCGGTGGGGCCGAGCCGCGGGTCGCCGGGCTTGACCGACTCACCCCGACCGGCCGCGAGGTGGAGGCGCACAGCCTCCGGGACCTCGATCCGGTAGCGATCGAGGATCGCCAGCGCGTCGGCACAGGTCGTCGGATCCGCCACGGTCGGGCCGGAGGCGATGTCGAGGGGATCGTCGCCGGGGGTGTCGGAGATCAGCAGCGTCACCACCCGGGCCGGGTGGCAGGCGGCGGCGAGCTGTCCGCCCTTGATGCCCGAGAGGTGGCGGCGCACGCAGTTCATCTCGCCGATCGCCGCACCGGATTCCAGCAGGGCGCGGTTGACCGCCTGCTTGTCGGAGAGCGTCAGCCCCGGCGCCGGCAGCGACAGCAGGGCCGAACCGCCGCCGGAAATCAGGCAGAGCACGAGGTCGTCGGGCGTCAGCCCGGCGACGAGGTCGAGGATGGCCTTCGAGGCGGCTTCGCCGGCGGCATCCGGCACCGGGTGGGACGCCTCGACCACCTCGATCCGGGTGGTCGGGGCGCCGTGCCCGTAGCGGGTGACCACGAGCCCGGAGAGGTCTCCCGGCCAGGCCGCCTCGACGGCGCGGGCCATCGACGCGGCCGCCTTCCCCGCCCCGACGACGATCGTGCGCCCGCGGGGCGGCTCGGGCAGGGCCTTGGCGAGGCTGACGGCCGGATCGGCCGCCGCCACGGCGGCCGCGAACAGCCGCCGCAGGAGATCTCCGGGCTCGGTCACGGCGTCCCCCTTACTCGTTGTCGCCCTGGATCGCAGCGATGACGGCGTCGGTGACCTGGCGGGTCGTCGCCTTGCCGCCGAGATCGGGGGTGTGCAGGCTCGGATCGGCGGTCACCCGCTCCACCGCGCGCATCAGCCGGTCGGCCGCCGGCTTCTCGCCGAGATGCTCCAGCATCTGGCAGGCGGTCCAGAACGTCGCGACCGGGTTGGCGATGCCCTTGCCGGTGATGTCGAAGGCCGAGCCGTGGATCGGCTCGAACATCGACGGGAACTTGCGCTCCGGATTGATGTTCGCGGTCGGTGCGATGCCGAGCGAGCCGGCGAGCGCCGCGGCGAGGTCCGACAGGATGTCGGCGTGCAGGTTCGTCGCCACGATGGTGTCGAGGGTCTCGGGCTTGATCACCATGCGCATCGTCATGGCGTCGACCAGCATCTTGTCCCAGGTCACGTCCGGGAATTCCTGCGCCACCTCGGCGGCGATCTCGTCCCACATCACCATGGCGTGGCGCTGGGCATTCGACTTCGTGACGACCGTCAGAAGCTTGCGCGGCCGGCTCTGCGCCAGCTTGAACGCGTAGCGGATGATGCGGGAGACGCCGGTGCGCGTCATCATCGAGACGTCGGTGGCGACCTCCTCCGGGTGGCCCTGGTGCACGCGCCCGCCGACGCCCGCATACTCGCCCTCCGAGTTCTCGCGCACGATCACCCAGTCGAGCTCCGGGCCCGAGACGTGGCGCAGCGGGCTGGTGATGCCGGGCAGGATCCGGGTCGGGCGGACATTGGCGTACTGGTCGAAGGGCTGGCAGATCGCGAGCCGCAGGCCCCACAGGGTGATGTGATCGGGCACGTCCGGCGCGCCGACGGCACCGAAGTAGATCGCATCGTGGTTCCTGATCTGCTCGCGCCCATCTGCCGGCATCATCACGCCGTGCTTCTTGTAGTAGTCCGAGCCCCAGTCGAAGTGGTCGAACTGGAAGTTGAACGTGCCGGTCTTCTCGGCGAGGGCGTTCAGCACCTCGACGCCGGCGGCGATGACCTCGATGCCGATGCCGTCGGCCGGGATCGCGGCGATTCTGTAGGTCTTGGTCATGACGGATCTCCGTGTGTGATGAGGGATGTGGAAGGGGGATCAGTGCGCGACGGCGTCGGCCGCCTCGCTGCGCCGCCCGGCGCGGGCGACGATCACGGTGACGATGGCGGAGAGGACGAGCAGGCCGGAGACGAAGAACAGCCCGCCGGTGAAGCTGCCGGTCTGGTCCTTGATCCAGCCGATCACCCAGGGACCGACGAACCCGCCGAGATTGCCGATCGAGTTGATCGTGGCGATGCCGACCGCCGCGGCCTGACCCGACAGGAACATGGTCGGCATCGCCCAGAGCGGGGGCTTGGCTGCGCTGATGCCGATGTTGACCAGGCTGAGTGCGGCGATCACCGCCAGCGTCGAGTCCGCGCCACCGGCGAGCAGCAGCCCGACCGAGGCGACGAGGCAGGCGATGACGACGTGCCAGGTACGCTCGCCGGTCCTGTCAGAGTGCCGTGCCCACAGGATCATCGCGACGATCGCGAGCGTCGGCGGCACGCCGTTGAGGAAGCCGACCGCCATGTTGGAGAGGCCGAAGCTCTTGATGATCTGCGGCGCCCAGATGCCGAGGGTGTAGAGGCCGGCCGAGGTGCCGAAATAGACCAGGGCCAGGGCGAGGACGCGCAGGTCGGCCATGCCCGCCATGATCCCGTGCTTGATGGTGCCGTGCTCGGCGCCCACCGTCTTGCGGGCATGCTCCGCATTCATCTCGGCGACGAGCCAGGCGCGCTGGTCATCGGGCAGCCACGTCGCCTTCTCGGGCCGGTCGGTCATGTAGAACAGCACGACGACGCCGAGCACCACCGCCGGGACCGCCTCGATCAGGAACATCCACTGCCAGCCGTGCAGGCCGAGGATGCCGTCCATCGCGAGGAGCGCGCTCGACAGGGGCGAGCCGAGCACCACCGAGATCGGCGCCGCGGCCATGAACAGCGAGACGACGCCGGCGCGGTAGCGGGCCGGGAACCAGTAGCTCAGGTAGAGGATGATGCCGGGAAAGAAACCGGCCTCCGCCGCGCCGAGCAGGAAGCGCAGGGCGTAGAAGCTGTACTCGCCCTTCACGAAGGCGAAGGCGCCGGAGATGAGGCCCCAGGTGATCATCACCCGGGCGATCCACAGGCGGGCCCCGACCCTGTCGAGGACGATGTTCGACGGCACCTCGAACAGGAAGTATCCGAAGAAGAAGATGCCGGCCCCGAAGCCGAAGACTGCGGAGGAAAAGCCGAGATCCTTGTTCATCGTCAGCGCGGCGAAGCCGATGTTCACGCGGTCGATGAAGGCGATGAAGTAGAGCAGGCAGATGAAGGGGACCAGGCGCCACGCGACGCGGCGCATGGTGGCCTGCTCGAGCGAGCGGTCCATCGTTTCCTCCTATGGAATCGCCTGCACCGCGCGCCAGCTTTCGTGCCAACTTCCATGCAAGCTCGCATGGCGTATGCCATCGCAGTGCGGAGCCGTCAACGGTTCCGTTGAAACTTGCATGGAAGATGCTAATCGGGAGAGCGGGCGGTGTGATCGGGTGGCGAGATGGCGCGGGCGAAACCGGCACGAACCGACGACGGCGAACGGCGCCCCTCTCTCGTCGACGACGCCTACGCGGCCATGAAGCTGGCGATCCGGAACTCGGATTTCGCTCCCGGCTACCAGGCCTCCGAGCAGGAGATCGCGCTGCGGCTCGGCATGAGCCGCACGCCCGTGCACGAAGCGGCGATCCGGCTGCAGGAGGATGGGCTGGTGCGGGTGCTGCCGCGGCGCGGCATCCTGATCTGCGCCCTCGCGCCGGAGGACATGCGCGAGATCTACGACGTCATCATCGCCCTGGAGGGGCAGGCGGCGGAGCGGGTCGCCGGGCTGCCGGCCCCCGAGCGGCTGCGCGCCGCCGACGCGCTCGCGGCGCACACGGACGCGATGGCTGCGGCACAGACCGGCGGCGACCTCCCGGCCTGGGGCCTCGCGGATGAGGGTTTCCATCGGACGCTCGTCGAGCAGGCCGGCAACGGGCGGTTGATCCGGATCATGCAGACCATCAACGACCAGTCGCACCGCGCCCGGATGCTGACCTTGCGACTGCGCCAGGAACTCGACGCGTCAGTGGCCGAACATCGCCGCATCATCGCGGCGATCCGCGAGGGCGACGCGCCCGGTGCGCACCGGCACGCCCGCGAGCACCGCATCCGTGCGCGCGACAACCTGCTCCCCCTGTTGGAAAATTTCGGCCTCAGACATCTGTAGGGCATGGCTCCGGGATCGCAGCGCGGATAAGTGCTCCAGCCTCCTGGAGCGACGACCGCGATGACCCTTGCCGAGCGCCTCGAAGCCAACGCGATCCTGGATCGCCTCGTGGCCGAGGGGCCGACCTTCTCCGTCAGCGATGCGCGGCGCCTGATCGCCCTCGTCCCGATGCGGACGCCGCGGCGCTTCACCTTCATCGTCGATCTCAGTCTTCCGGGGACGAAGAGCCGCGGCCACGCGGCTGGGCATGGCGATGTCGAGGTGGAGGAGCGGGGCGAGACGAAGACCTGGTCGAGCGATCCCGCACCCGTCCTCAAGATCGGCGGCTACGAGGTCGCCCACACCCCGGGCTCGGTCAAGATCGCCCTCATGTGGTCAGAGACCAAGCTGGATCAGTCCGGCCAGTCCTGCGACCTCGTCTACGACAAGGCGACGGGCGAGCCGCGGGAGATGACGATCGCCCGACAGACGGCGTGGCAATTCCTGGTCTTCCGGTTCGCCAACACCCGTTACGTGTCCTGGAAGACCCCGCGCGACGACGGCCCGACCGCGTGATCTCGTCGAGCTCGGCGCAGGGGGAGGGCCTGCGCGAGACGGCAGCGGAGGACGGCGCGCGCGCCGACCGGCTCCGATGTCAGCTGCCGCGACGTTCCGGGGGAAATCTCTCCACCCCGGCGGCGGCGCGCCAGCGTGCCGCATAAGTCTCGATCTCCGCGCTCAGGAGCCCGGCGCCTCCCGCGGGTACGGACAAAGCCGGCAGCTCCTCGCGCGGCGCCGAGAGGAGGGCGGCGGCCCCCACGCTCGTGCCGGTCCGGCCCGAGGAGGCCCGGACGCTCCGGCGCGCGAGGTGGCCCAGGGCCTCGAGGTAGAGCGCGTTGCCGGCGAAGGGCCCCTCGAGGGTGACAGCGCCCACAGCCCCGAGCAGGTCGAGGCAGGTCGCCGTCATCAGGGCCGCGTAGAGGCTCGCCGCGGCATGGCGCTCGGGCGCGGTCAGCCCGTCCGGATCGTGCGACCAGCGGCCGACGGCATCCGGGAACGGGCCGCTGCCGGGGGCGAAGCAGGGCAGCGCCATCACGCCGCGGGCGAGCACGGAGGCCACGACGGCCGGGTCCGGCTCGCTCGCCCGGCCGCCGGTCAGGCGATCGAATTCCCGGCCGCCCATGAAGCGGGCGGAGGGCACGGGCCGGCCATAGGCATCGACATTGGCGAGCATGTCGCGCGCCGCGTCGAGGCGCCCGAGCGGCGCCCCTACCGCCAGGGCGACGATCCAGGTGCCGGTCGAGATGATCGTCTGGGGGCCCGCCTCGTCCCGGAGATACGGCAGGAGGGAGGCGTTGGAATCGTGCAACCCGCAGGCGACGGGCAGTGCGGGTTGAAGGCCGGCCCTGCCGGCGAGGGCGGGGTCCAGGGTTCCGAGGACGTCGAAGGCCGAGCGCACCGGGGCCATCAACCCGCGCCAGCCCATCCGGTCGACGAGTGTCGAGAAGCTACCCTTCTCGGGCGCCCAGAGATCGGTGTGGCAGCCGAGGGAGGTCGCCTCGGTGGCGGCGACCCCGGTGAGGCGCCACGCCCAGTATTGCGGATAGGTGAGGAAGGCGGTGGCGCGGCCGAAGGCGTCCGGAAAGCGCCGCGCCTGCCAGAAGAGCTGCGCGCCGAGGTTCAGGCCGCCGGGCAGGCGCGGCGAGAAGGTTTCGGCGAAATCCGGGCGGACCCGCGCATACTCGTCCGCGAGGGCGTCGGGGCCGTCATGCTCGTAGTCGAGCACCGGCAGGACGAGACCGTCCGGCCCGATCAGCGCGCCGGTGGCCCCGTGCGTGGTGATCGACACGGCGTCGATCCCGACGGCGGCGCCTGCATCCGCGAGGGCGTCGAGGAGGAACGCCTCGATCGCCCCGACGTCGGCATGCGGGTAGGGGCCGTCCCGCCGGACGGCGTTCGGCACCCGCCTGGCCCAGATCTCGTCGCCCGTCGCGGCGTCGAGGACGACCAGCTTGACGTTGGTCTTGCCGATGTCGAGCACCGCGACGCGGCGGGGGGCGGGGGCGCTGCTCATGGAAGGCGGGATCATGGCAGGTGGATCATGGCAGATGGAACTGCGTGCGCAGCGGCAGCACGACGGGCGCGTGCGACGGCCCAGTCTCCATGAGGTCGGCCATGTGACTCCACCAGCGGCGCATCACCGGGTGATCGGGCAGGGCGTCCATGCGGTGGTCGCGCCGCCGCCACAGGACCGCGAAGAGGAGGCCGGTACCCGGTTCGAGGTGGATCGAGTAGTCGGCGATGCCGGCGTCGCGCAAAAGGGCCGCGAGTTCCGGCCAGAGCGCGTCGTGGCGACGGCGATACGCCTCCTCGCAGCCGGGCCGCAGCCGCATCGCGAAGGCGTGCTTCTCGTGCGTGGCGGGGTCGAAGGGGCCGATCATGTCGGCCTCCGGCGCGGGACGAGGCGGGTGATCAGGATCGGCAGCGCGATGGTGCCGATCAGCATGGCCCCGATGACGATCGACATGATGATGCCCGGCACGTTGAGGAGGCCGAGCCCGTAGGTGACGAGGCCCATCACGAAGGCGGCGATCACCACGCCCGCAATCGTGCCCGCGCCGCCCTGGATGCTGATGCCGCCGAGCACCACGATCGTGACCACGTCGAGTTCCCAGCCGAGCGCGATGGAGGGGCGTGTCGAGCCGAGCCGGCTCGTCAGCATCACCGCCGCGAGACCGGAGGCGAGGCCGGTCATCAGGAACAGGACGAGGCGGATGCGCTCGACCCGGATCCCTGAGAAGCGCGCCGCGAAGGCGTTGTTGCCGATCGCCCGCACGGCGCGGCCGAACACCGTCTTGTGCAGCACGAGGCCGGCCACGACCGCGAGGGCGAGGAAGCTGGCGAACTCGAAGGACAGGGCCTGCCAGACGTAGCCCTGGCCGAACCAGCCGAAATCCGCCGGGTAGTCCTTCAGCACCCCGTCGCCGAGGGCGAGGTAGCTCAGGCCCCGGAACAGGCTCATCGTGCCGATCGTCGCCATGATCGAGGGCAGCCCGAGCCGCGCCACCAGGATCCCGTTGAGGAGGCCGCAGGCCGCGCCGACCCCGAGCCCGATCGCCGCGACGGTGAGCGTCCCGGCGCCGGAGGTGGCGGCGAGGCCCATCGCCGTCGAGGCGAGCGCGATGATGCCGCCGACCGACAGGTCGATCTCGCCTCCCATCACCACGAAGGCCATCGCCAGGGCGATGATCGCCTTCTCGGAGAAGTTGAAGGTGGCGTCCGACAGGTTCCAGATGTCGAGGAAGTAGGGCGAGGCCAAGGCGTCGGCGGCGAAGATCGCCGCGGCCAGCGCCAGGAGGAGCGCCTCCCAGCTCGTGGCGGCCTGCCGGAGCGGCGAGCCGAGCCGGTCGGGGATGGCGCGGGGGGCGGCCGGGGGTGCCGTCTGCGGCGTCGGATTCGGGGTCGTCCTTGGCAGGATCATGGCATCATTCCGCCGGTTGCGGGTGCTGGGGCCGCAGGATGATGCGGCCGCGGCGGCGCTCGGCCCGCGTGTTCAGGGCGACCGCCGCGATGATGATGGCGCCGGAGATCGCCATCTGGGCGAAGGGCGACACGTTCACGACCGGCAGGGCGTTCTTGATCGTGCCGAGGAACAGGGCGCCCAGGACCGCGCCGGCGACCGAGCCGATGCCGCCGGCGATCGATACCCCGCCGATCACGCAGGCCGCGATGACGTCGAGCTCGAAGCCGGAGGCGAGGTCGACATAGGCCACGGCGTAGCGCGCCACCCACAGGTAGCCGCACAGGCCCGAGAGGAGGCCCGAGAAGCAGAAGGCGAGGAAGCGCGCGCGGCCGGGATCGATCCCCGCATAGGCCGCCGCGACCGGGTTGCCCCCGACCGCGAACCAGCCCCGCCCGACCGCCGTGCGGTTAAAGACCAGCCACGCCGCGGCGATCGTGGCGACCGCGATCCAGCTCAGCGCGGGCAGGCCGAGAAGCTCGGCCCGCGGCACCGCCAGGAAGGAGGGCGTGAACTGGAAGCTGTTGATCCAGGCGCCGCCCGACAGCACGAAGGCGAGTCCCCGATAGATCGTGAGCGTGCCGAGCGTCACCACGATGGGCGGCATCCCGAGCCGCCACACCAGGGCGCCGTTGACCGCGCCGAGCACGAGGCCGAGGGCGGGGGCGACGAGGATCGTCAGCCCGACGGGCAGGCCGTGATGGGCGTCGATCAGCGCCACCACCATGCCGGTGAGCGCCACGTTGGCGGCCACCGACAGGTCGACCGAGCGGGTCAGGATCACGGCGGCCTGTCCGAGCGCCATGATGATCAGGATCGAGGTATCGTTGAAGACCCCGGCGAGGCTGGGCGCCGTCACGAAGGCCGGGAAGCGGGCGGCGATGCCGGCGATGAGCAGCGCGAGGGCGGCGGCGAGCAGCATCTCGCGCCGGGCGAAGGCGGCGCGCAACGGGCCGGCCGCCGGGATGTCGGGGCGGGACGAAGCGCTCATCGCCGGGCACTCCCTTCGTTCGCCGCGACGACGTTGCCGGTGGCGGCGGCGACCAGGGTCTCGGGGGTGAGCCCCTCGCGCTCGAACAGGCCCGCCATCCGGCCCTCGCGCATCACCAGAACCCGGTCGGCCATGCCGAGGATCTCGGGCAGCTCGGAGGAGACCATCAGGACCGCCAGGCCCTGGCCGGCGAGCTCGCTCATGAAGGCGTGCACGGCGGATTTCGAGCCGATGTCGATGCCCTTGGTCGGCTCATCCAGGATCACGACCTTCGGCCCGGCGGCGAGCCACTTGCCGATCACGACCTTCTGCTGGTTGCCCCCCGACAGGGTGCCGACGGGCTGCGCCAGCGAGGCCGCGCGCAGGTCGAGGCGCTCGGCGTAGAGCCGGGCGAGACTGAATTCCTCGGCCGAGCGCAGGAAGCCGCGCCGCGAGACGCGGCCGAGGCTCGCCAGGGTGACGTTCTCGACGATCGGCATCGCCGTCACCGCGCCGTGGCGCCCGCGCTCCTCGGGCACGTAGACGAGGCCGGCGCGGATGGCGTCCGACGGCGACCGGATCCGGACTGGCCGGCCCTCGACCGCGACCGTCCCGGAGGAGGGCGCCGTGATCCCGAACAGCGACTGGCACAGCTCCGAGCGGCCGGCGCCGACGAGGCCGTAGAGGCCCAGGATCTCGCCGCGGCGCAGGGTGAAGGAGATGGCGTCGAACTCGGTCGGGTGGGCGTAGTCCCTCACCTCCAGGATCGGCTCGCCCAGGGTTGCCGCGACCTTGGGGAAGACCTGGTCGACGCTGCGCCCGACCATCAGGCGGACCAGGGTGTCGCGGTCGACCTCGGCCATGCGGCCCGCCCCGACCGAGCGGCCGTCGCGGAACACCGCGTAATCGTCCGCGACGCGGTCCAGCTCCTCGAACTTGTGGCTGATGAACAGGATCGCCTTGCCCTGGGCCTTCAGGCGCTCGACCACGCGGACGAGGTCGTCCACCTCCTTGTGCGACAGGGCGGCGGTCGGCTCGTCCATGATCACGACCTCGCTGTCGACCGACAGGGCGCGCGCGATGGCGACGAGATGGCGCTGGGCGATGGAGAGGTCGCGCAGGCGGGTCGTCGGCCGGATCGGCGCGTCGAGCCCGTGCAGCAGGGCGGCCGCCCGCGCCCGCATCGCCGACCAGTCCACCAGGCCGAGGCGGGTCCGCGGCGCGTGGCCGAGATAGATGTTCTCCGCGACGGTGAGTTCGTCGAACAGCACCGTTTCCTGGTGGATGGCGGTGATGCGGGCCGCCTCGGCGTCCCGGGGCGAGGCGAAGCTGACCGGATGTCCGCCGACCAGGATCTCGCCCGCGTCGGGGCGGTGGATGCCGGTGAGGATCTTGACCAGGGTCGACTTGCCGGCCCCGTTCTCGCCGATCAGCGCGGTGACGCGGCCCGGGCGCAGCACCAGGTCGACGCCGTCGAGCGCCTTGACCCCGGGAAAATGCTTGGCGATGCTGCGCAGCTCCAGAAGCGGGGCCGGCAGGGCGGGCTCCGCAGCAGAGGGCGGACGGATCTTCAGGGCGCAGGACACGGCGCTTCGCTCCCAACTATTCGCTCGTCCTTCTCTCAGGGATCCGGAGAAGGTATCCGGCGGCGGATGACGTCAGGGGCGCGTGCGCCTTGGCGTCATCCTCCGCCCGCCGCTCCTCCGGCACACCGGCCGAAGGAGGAAGAGGTCAGAGCCTGTTCGACTCTCTACGGTCTTGAGATCCTCCGCGTCATTCCGGGCTCCGCTTTGCGGCCCCGGAATGACGTGGCGCGGAATAAATCTAAAATGGTCCGATCAAACAGGATCCCACAAGGTCTATTTTAGACGACCTCTGTCAAAATATCTTGGCAAACTGGTCGATATTCGTCCCGTCGTAGACGAAGGGCTCCGCCATGGCACCCTCGGCGCCGGCCTCGATCTTGAGCTTGCCCATGCGGCCGATCGGCAGTTCGGCGCCCGGGGCGGCCGTGGCCCCCTTCACGAGGTCGTGGGCGAGGTAGGCGGCCGTGTAGCCGAGGTCGATCGGGTTCCAGATCGCGAAGCTCCTGGTGACGCCGGCATGGACCGCGCCCGCCATCTCGGAGGGCAGGCCGAGGCCGGTGACGAAGACCTGGCCGGCCTTGCCGGCATCCTTCACGGCCTGCGCCGCCGCCACGATCCCCACCGAGGTGGGCGCCACGATGACCTTGACGTCCGGGTGGACCCGCAGGAGGCCTTGCGTCTCGCGGTAGCTCTTGTCGCTGAGGTCGTCGCCGTAGACCGTCGCCACGAGGTCGATGCCGGGATGCGCGGGTAGAACCTTCTTCATCTCGGCGATCCAGGTGTTCTGGTTCGTCGAGGTGGCGGTGGCCGAGAGGATCGCGATCTTGCCCTTGCCCTCCGGCAGCGCCTGGGCGGCGAGCTTGACCAGCATGCTGCCGATGAGCGCATTGGAGGAGGGGTTCAGGTGCAGCTGGCGCCCCTCGGCCGCGACCGCCGAATCCCAGGAGATGACCTTGATGCCGCGCTGCATGGCGCGCTTGAGCACCGGGACCACCGCATCCTTGTCGTTGGCCGAGATCGCGATGGCGTCGACCTTCTGGGAGATCAGGGCGTTGACCACCTCGATCTGCCCCTCGGCCGTAGTCGTGGTGGGGCCGGTATAGATGATCTTGACGCCGCCGATCTGCTTGGCGGCCTCGTCGGCGCCCCGGGCCGCGGCCTCGAAGAAGCCGTTGCCGAGGGACTTCGCCACGAGGGCGATCCGAACGTCCTGTGCTTGCGCCGACGTGGCGAGAAGTGCGGCCGCCAGGGCGGCGGAGCGAACCAGAACTCTCAGAAGCGTCACGTGCATCCTCCCATGGTTGCTGTCGCCGGCGTCCGCTTGAGCTTTTTTGCTCGTTAGGCGGTCGCCGATGATCGATTTTGACGGAATGGTCGACGGGGATCGACGACGATCAGCTCGATCCCCGCCGCCTCGACCATCCGCCGGTCCTCGTCGGTGATGCGGTCGTCGGTGATGATCCGGGCCGCCCGGTTGAGCGGCGCCAGGATCATCGACGACTGCATCCGGAACTTCGTGGCATCGACGAGCAGCACCAGCTCGTCGGCCTGCCGCATCAGGCGCTGCTCGGACGAGATGATGAGCGCGTCCTGCTCCATGATGCCGAGGGCTGAGACCCCCATGGCCCCCATGAACATCCGCCGGGCGCGGAAATGCACGGTCCCGTCATCCTCGAACGGGCTCAGGATGATGTTCTGCTCGCGGTAGATCGTGCCCGACGGCACCATCACGGCGCAGGCCGAGTGGCGCAGGAGGTGGTCGGCCACGGAGAACGAGTTGGTCAGGACCTGCAGCTTCAGCCCGTCCAGGGCGTGCACCATCTGGAACGTCGTGGTGCCCCCGTTGATGATGATCGCGTCGCCCTCCGCGCAGAGCTCCACGGCGGCCCGGGCGATGGCGCGCTTCTCCAGGAGGTTCGGTCCCCCGCCGCCCGGCGTGCTCAGGGGCACGAGGTTCGGGGCCGGGGGCACGGCGTCGTGGAGGACCGGTGCCGGGAGGGCCTCGGCGCCGCCGCGCAGCTTCCGCAGCAGCCCCTGGCCGGCGAGCGCCGCGAGGTCGCGTCGCACCGTCGCCTCGGAGCCCCCGGTCGCATCCGCGATCACCTGGACGGTCGCCACGCCGCGCTCCCGCAACAGGTCCAGGATGACGCGGTGACGTTCGCGCTCATGCATCGTTGCCTCCCATCGCTATCCAATCAGCCGATCCGCTATACGTCAACATCTTCGACCAAAAACGATCATATTGCACTGCAACTCAATCCGCGATTGCGTGATATTGACAGATCATGATCGATCCTGCCATCACCGCCCGGGATGCCGGGCGTCCGGCGGGAGGCGCCGCCCGGATCGCCGGGATCGATCCCGGATCGCCAGAATCGATCGAAGCCGGGAACGATCGACGCCATCAACGATCGCAGCTATCGGGGAGGATACCATGTCGCGCGCCGCTCAAGGTCTGCTGGAGAGCCGCTGGGACACCGCCAAGGCGGCCGGGCTCGACGAGCCGGGACTGCTCCTCTACCGCTCGAACCTGCTCGGCGCCGACAAGCGGATCACCAATTACGGTGGCGGCAACACCTCGGCCAAGGTGATCGCGCGGGATCCGCTGACCGGCCGCGACACGCGGGTGCTCTGGGTCAAGGGCTCGGGCGGCGACGTCGGCACCATGACGCGCGACGGCTTCGCGACCCTGTACATGGACAAGCTGGAGCAGCTGCGGGAACTGTATCGCGGCCCCGCCCACGAGGACGAGATGGTGGGCTTCCTGCCCCACTGCACCTTCGCGCTCAACCCGCGCGCGGCCTCGATCGACACGCCGCTGCACGCCTACCTGCCCTACGTCCATGTCGACCACATGCACCCCGACGCGGTGATCGCGATCGCCGCGACGCAGAACAGCCGCGCGATCACCCGGGCGGTGTTCGGGGACGAGATCGGCTGGCTGCCCTGGCGCCGGCCGGGCTTCGAGCTCGGCCTGATGCTGTCGCGCTTCGCGCAGGAGAACCCGCACGCGAAGGGCGTGGTGCTGGAGAGCCACGGGCTCTTCACCTGGGGCGAGGATGCGCGGTCCTGCTACGAGACGACCCTGCGCATCATCAACGCGGCGATCGCCTGGTTCGACCGCGAGACGAAGGCGCGCCCCGTGTTCGGCGGCGCCGCCACCGTGAGCCTGCCGGCCGACGAGCGGCGCGCCATCGCGGCCGGGCTGATGCCGGCGATCCGCGCCCGCATCGGCGCGGAGGAGCGCAAGGTCGGCCATTTCGACGACAGCCCCGCGGTGCTGGAATTCGTCAACGGGCATCGCCTGCGCGAGCTGGCGGCGCTCGGCACGAGCTGCCCGGACCACTTCCTGCGCACCAAGATCCGTCCCCTGGTGCTCGACTTCGATGCCGAGACCGGCACGGTCAATTCCGTCGTCGAAGGCCTCGACGCCGCGATCGCGGCTTATCGGGCGGATTACGCCGCCTATTACGCGCGCTGCCGGCATCCCGACAGCCCGGCGATGCGCGACGCCAACCCGGTCGTCTACCTCGTGCCCGGGATCGGCATGATCACCTTCGCGCGCGACAAGGCGACGGCGCGCATCGCCGGCGAGTTCTACGTCAACGCCATCAACGTGATGCGCGGCGCCTCGACGGTCGACACCTATCGGGGCCTGCCCGAGCAGGAGGCGTTCGACATCGAGTACTGGCTCCTGGAAGAGGCCAAGCTCCAGCGCATGCCGAAGCCCAAGAGCCTCGCGGGCCGCATCGCCCTGGTGACCGGCGGGGCAGGGGGCATCGGCCGCGCGGTCGCCGCGAAGCTCGCGGCGGAAGGCGCCTGCGTGGTCCTGGCCGACATCGACGCCGGGGCGCTCGCCGAGACCGAGGCGGCCTTCGCGGCCGCGCAGGGCCGCGACCAGGTCCGCAGCCTCGTCCTCGACGTCACCCGGGAGGAGGCGGTCGTCCAAGGCTTCGCCGAGGCGGCGGTGGAGTTCGGCGGGCTCGACATCCTGGTGTCCAATGCCGGCATCGCCTCCTCGGAGCCGATCGAGAGCACGAGCGTCGCCCTCTGGGAGCGCAACATGGACATCCTGGCGAAGGGCTACTTCCTGGTCTCCCGCGAGGCGTTCCGGCTGATGCGGCGCCAGAACCTCGGCGGCGCCCTGGTCTTCGTGGCCTCCAAGAACGGGCTCGCCGCCTCGCCGAACGCCGCCGCCTACTGCACCGCCAAGGCCGCCGAGATCCACCTCGCCCGCTGCCTGGCACTCGAGGGCGCCGAGGCCGGCATCCGGGTCAACGTCGTCAATCCGGACGCGGTGCTGCGCGGCTCGAAGATCTGGACGGGGGAATGGCGCGAGCAGCGCGCCGCCGCCTACCAGCTGGAGGGCGACGCGCTCGAGGAGCATTACCGCAAGCGCTCGATGCTCAAGCGCTCGGTGCTGCCGGAGGACATCGCCGAGGCCGTCTACTTCCTGGCCTCCGACCTGTCGGCCAAGTCGACCGGCAACATCATCAACGTCGACGCGGGCAACGCCCAGTCCTTCACACGATGAGAAGCCCCCGTCGCCGCTCCGGCGACGGGACGCTACCGCGAAGGACCAAGCAACGAGGAACGCCCATGCCCGCACCGTCTTTGCCCATCGACCCGGACCTGATCGCCAACCACAACGCGGCCCGCACCGGGGCGCTGGCCGACGATTACGACGCGCTCGGCCGGCGCCTTACCCGCCGCGGCATCGACATCGACGCCATCACCGCCAAGGTGGCGCGGTTTTCCGTCGCGATCCCGTCCTGGGGCGTCGGGACGGGCGGCACGCGCTTTTCCCGCTTCCCCGGCCCGGGCGAGCCCACCGGCATCGATCAGAAGCTCGAGGATTGCGCGGTGATCCAGCAGCTCGGCCGGGCCACCCCGTCCGTGTCGCTGCACATCCCCTGGGACGCGGCGCCCCCGGCGGAGCTGCGCGCCCTCGCCGCGGCGCTGGGCCTGACCTTCGACGCGATCAACTCCAACACCTTCCAGGACCATCCGGGCGATCCCGACCACCCGCTCTCCTACAAGTACGGCTCGCTCAGCCATGTCGACCCGGCGGTGCGCGCCCAGGCGGTGGCGCACAACATCGCCTGCATCCGCCTCGGCGAGGCCTTGGGGTCCAAAGCGCTCACGGTGTGGATCGGCGACGGCGCCAACTTCCCCGGCCAGAGCCATATGGGCCGCGCCTTCGAGCGCTACCTGTCGTCCATGCAGGAGATCTACGCGGCCTTGCCGGCGGATTGGCGGCTCTTCTCCGAGCACAAGATGTACGAGCCCGCCTTCTACGCCACCGTGGTGCAGGATTGGGGCACCAGCCTGCTCACGGCCCAGGCGCTCGGCCCGAAGGCGAGCTGCCTGGTCGATCTCGGGCACCACGCACCCAACGTGAACATCGAGATGATCGTGTCGCGCCTCGCCCATGCGGGCAAGCTCGGCGGCTTCCACTTCAACGATTCGAAGTACGGCGACGACGACCTCGACGCCGGCACGATCGACCCGTTCCGCCTGTTCCTGGTGTTCAACGAGCTCGTCGACCTGGAGGGACGCGTCGAGGCGCCGGCCTACATGATCGACCAGTCCCACAACGTGACCGACCCGATCGAGAGCCTGATCCGCTCGGCCGACGAGATCCGCCGCGCCTACGCCCAGGCCCTCCTGGTCGACCGGGCCGCGCTCGCCTCCTACCAGGGCGACAACGACGCGCTGATGGCGTCCGAGACCCTGAAGGCCGGCTTCCGCACGGATGTCGACCCGATCCTGGCCCGGGCCCGGCTGGATGCCGGCGGCGCGATCGACCCCGTCGGTGCCTACCGGGCGAGCGGCTACAGGCAGATGGTCGCGGCCAGGCGGCCGGCCGCGCAGGGCGGCGGCGGCGGGATCGTCTGATCCGGGCACCGGTGATCGCTGCGCCACCGGGTCCTGCCGGCCGCCGGCGCCGAGGACCGGCCAGGCGAGGCGACGCATGGCAGGCAGCCCATGGCGGACTGGGCGGTCCTTCGGCCCTCATTCGCATAACGGCATTTTCTCAGAGAACCCACCGGCTGCGTCCTCCGGCGCGGTCGGACGGTCCAGCGCTCCGGCCGTCGCGTATCGGGTGGGCGTCGCGGCCGCCCGGAGCAGGTCGGCGGTGACATCGGGCACCGCGAACCCGGACTTGCTGCCGGAAGTCGGACCGCGTCGCTCACGCGGCCGCGAGGGCGACCGCTCGGTGACTGAGCCAGCGCTCCGGAGGAAAAATCTTACAATATGACTATTGCGTCGCCATCGCGGCTGTTTCATGCTCGGCCGACGCACGCAGATGCGCCACGACAAGGACCTCAGGGAGACGCCTCATGCCCGGTGCCCGGACGCATCGCCTTCGCAGGACGCATCGCCTTCTGCTCGCCGCCACGCTGCTGACCGGCCTCGCCGCGCCGGCTGCTTCGGCGGCCGGCCTGACGGTGGGGTTCTCGCAGATCGGCTCGGAATCGGGCTGGCGCGCCGCCGAGACCTCCGTGACCAAGTCGGAGGCGCAGAAGCGCGGCGTCACCCTGAAGATCGCTGATGCGCAGCAGAAGCAGGAGAACCAGATCAAGGCGATCCGGTCCTTCGTGGCGCAGGGCGTCGACGCGATCTTCCTGGCGCCGGTGGTGGCGACGGGCTGGGACGCGGTCCTGAAGGAGGCCCGCGAGGCGAAGATCCCGGTCGTGCTCCTCGACCGCGACATCGACCCGTCCGGCAAGGACCTCTACCTCACGGCGGTGACCTCCGACAGCGTCCACGAGGGCAAGGTCGCGGGCGAGTGGCTGGCCAAGACCGTGGGCTCGAAGCCGTGCAACGTCGTCGAGTTGCAGGGCACGGTGGGGGCGAGCGTCGCCACCAACCGCAAGAAGGGCTTCGAGCAGGGCATCGCCGCGACTCCGACCATCAAGGTCGTGCGCAGCCAGACCGGCGACTTCACCCGCTCGAAGGGCAAGGAGGTGATGGAGAGCTTCATCAAGGCCGAGGGCGGCGGAAAGTCGATCTGCGCCGTCTACGCCCACAACGACGACATGATGGTCGGCGCGATCCAGGCCATGAAGGAAGCCGGCCTGAAGCCGGGCAAGGACATCCTCACCGTCTCGATCGACGGCGTGCCCGACATCTTCAAGGCGATGATGGCCGGCGAGGCGAATGCCAGCGTCGAGCTGACCCCGAACATGGCCGGCCCGGCCCTCGACGCCGTCATGGCCTACAAGACCAAGGGCACCGTCCCGCCGAAGTGGATCCAGACGGAATCGAAGCTCTTCACCCCGGCCGACGACCCGCAGGCGGTCTACGAGTCGAAGAAGAGCCTCGGCTACTGACGCCGCGCGTCCCGAAAGCCGACCGCATGTCCTCAAGCCAGGACGAGGCCGCACCGCTCCTCGCGGTCCGCGGCCTCACGAAGAGCTTCGCGGGCTTTCCCGCCCTGTCCGGCGTCGACCTCACGCTGAGGGCGGGCGAGATCCACGCGCTGCTCGGCGAGAACGGCGCCGGCAAGTCGACGCTCATCAAGACGGTCACCGGCATCGTGACGCGCGATGCCGGGACGGTGGAGCTGGACGGGACACCCATCGCGCCGCGCTCGGGCGAAGCGGCGCAGGCCCTCGGCATCGCCACCGTCTACCAAGAGGTGAACCTGCTGCCGAACCTCTCGGTGGCGCAGAACCTCTTCCTCGGCCGCGAGCCGACCCGGTTCGGCCTCGTGCGCCACGGCGAGATGCGCCGGCGCGCGACCGCGCTGCTGGCCGCGTTCGACCTCGCGATCGACACCGGCGCGCCCCTCGGCGACTACTCGGTCGCGGTGCAGCACCTCGTCGCCATCGCCCGCGCCGTCGACCTGTCGGCCCGGGTGCTGATCCTCGACGAGCCGACGGCGAGCCTCGACGCGCACGAGGTCGAGATCCTGTTCCGCGTGATGCGCCGCCTCGCCGCGCGGGGTCTCGGCATCGTCTTCGTCACGCACTTCCTCGACCAGGTCTACGCCGTCACCGACCGGATCACGGTCTTGCGCAACGGCCGGCTCGTCGGCTCCTGGGCGACCGCCGAACTCCCGCGCATGACGCTGATCGAGGCGATGCTCGGGCGCGAACTCAGCGAGGCGACCGCCGCAACGGGCCATGCGGACCGGCCCCCTCCCGGTACCGGCGGGAGGGACGAGGTCGCGCGCTTCGAACAATTCGGGAAACCCGGCTACGTCGCGCCCTTCGACCTGACGCTCCGGCGCGGCGAGGTCGTCGGGCTGGCGGGCCTCCTCGGCTCCGGCCGCACCGAGACCGCCCGCCTCCTCTTCGGCGCCGAGGTCGCGGAGACGGGGCAGGCCCGCATCGACGGCGCGCCCATGCGGCTGCGCAACCCCCGCGACGCGATCCGCCACCGGTTCGGCTACTGCCCGGAGGAGCGCAAGACGGAGGGGATCATCGCCGAGCTGACCGTCCGCGAAAACATCGTCCTGGCGCTCCAGGCGAGGCGCGGGCCGTTCCGCCCGATTTCGCGGCGGGAGCAGGAGGCGCTGGCGCGCCGCTACATCGCCATGCTCGACATCCGCCCCCCCGATCCCGAGCGGCCGATCGGGCTGCTCTCGGGCGGCAACCAGCAGAAGGCGCTGCTCGCCCGCTGGCTCGCCACCGAGCCGCGCGTGCTGATCCTCGACGAGCCGACCCGCGGCATCGACGTCGGTGCGCATGCGGAGATCATCCGGCTGATCCGGCGGCTCTGCGACGAGGGGCTGTCCCTCGTGGTCATCTCCTCCGAACTCGAGGAGATCGTCACTTACGCCGACCGGGTCGTGGTGATGCGCGACCGGGCCCAGATCGCCACCCTCGAGGCCGGCGCCGTCGACGTCACCGCCATCCTGAAGGCGATCGCCGGCGACGAGGCTGCGGAGGCCGCCTGACCGATGCACGCCCTCTCCCTCCGCCTCGGCCGGCGCGGCGCCCCGCAGCTCCTCGCCTTCGCGGCGATCCTCGTCGTCGACTGGCTCGTCTCGCCGCAATTCTTCGACCTGCGGATGCAGGGCGGACGGCTGTTCGGCAGCCTGATCGACGTGTTCAACCGCGGCGCGCCGGTGGCTTTGCTCGCCATCGGCATGGTCCTCGTCGTCGCGACCCGGGGCATCGATTTGTCGGTCGGCGCCGTCATGGCGATCGCGGGCGCCGTCGCCGCGAGCCTCGCCGACGCGCATGCCCTGCCGGTCGTCCTCGCGGCCGCGCTCGGCGCCGGGATCCTGTGCGGGGCCTGGAACGGATTCCTCGTCGCGGTGCTCGGCATCCAGCCGATCATCGCGACGCTGATCCTGATGGTGGCGGGACGCGGCATCGCGCAGCTCCTCACGGAAGGGCGCATCGTCACCTTCAGCGCCCCGGGGCTCGCCGCCTTCAGCAACGGCGCGGTGCTCGGCCTGCCCGCTCCCATCATCCTCACCTTCGGCGTCCTCGCCGTCACGGTGCTGGTCGTGCGCGGCACGGCGCTCGGCCTGCTCATCGAGGCGACGGGCGCCAATGCGCGGGCGAGCGCGCTGGCAGGCGTCAGCACGCGCACGACGACGCTGGCCGTCTACGTCTGGAGCGGGTTCTGCGCCGCGCTCGCCGGCCTCGTCACCACCGCCGACATCCTGGGGGCGGACGCCAACAATGCCGGCCTGTGGCTCGAGCTCGACGCGATCCTCGCGGTGGTGATCGCCGGGACCTCGCTCCTCGGCGGGCGGTTCAGCGTGCCGCTCGCGGTGCTCGGCGCCTTCATCATCCAGGCGATGAACACCGGCATCCTGCTCTCGGGCCTGCCCTCGGAGACGAACCTTCTCGTCAAGGCGGTGGTGGTGCTCGCCGTGCTCCTCGTCCAGTCGCCCCGGCTCGCCGGCCTGTCGCTGCTGTTCCGGCGGAGGGCGGCATGAACCGCTACCTCCCCGTCCTCGTCACGGCACTCGTCTTCGCGGCCGCCTACGCGCTCTGCGCCGCGCAGTTCCCGGCCTTCCTGTCGACGCGGGTCGTCGGCAACCTCCTCACCGACAGCGCCTTCCTGGGCATCGTCGCGGTCGGCATGACGATCGTGATCGTCTCGGGCGGCATCGATTTGTCGATCGGCTCGGTGATCGGCTTCACGAGCGTCTTCCTTGCCATCGCCATCGAGCGCTGGGGCCTGCCGCCCCTCGCCGCCTTCGCCCTGGCGCTCCTGATCGCGGCCGCCTTCGGGGCGGCGATGGGATGGATCATCGCCGTCCTCGATCTCCCGCCCTTCATCGTGACGCTCGCCGGCATGTTCCTGGCGCGCGGCGCGAGCTTCCTCATCTCGACGGAATCGATCCCGATCACCGCGCCGCTCTACGAGGCGGTGAGCGAGGCGAGCCTGCGCCTGCCCGGCGGCGGACGACTTACGATCGTCGCCGGCCTCATGCTCGCCGTCTTCGTCGCCGGCAGCATCCTCCTGCACCTGACCCGGTTCGGCACCGCGGCCTACGCGCTCGGCGGCAACCGCGTCTCGGCCCGGCTGATGGGCCTGCGCGTCGGCGCCCGGACGATCGCGATCTACACCCTGTCGAGCGCGCTCGCGGGGCTCTCGGGCATCGTGTTCTCGCTCTACACCTCGTCGGGCACCTCGCTCTCGGCGGTCGGGGTCGAGCTCGACACCATCGCGGCGGTGGTGATCGGGGGCACGCTGCTCACCGGCGGACAGGGGCTGATGGTCGGCACCTTCCTCGGCGTGATGATCCAGGCCTTGATCGGCACCTACATCACCTTCGATGGCACGCTGTCGAGCTGGTGGGCCAAGATCGCCACCGGCGCGCTGCTCTTCGCCTTCATCGCGCTCCAGCAGGGCCTGTCCGTCCTGGCGCGCCGGGTCCGCCGCCCCGGCGGGGCCCCGGCCCGCAAGAACCCGGCAGCGGATCCCCTCCCCGCCCGGGCGCTGCCGAACGGGTAAATTTTATCCCCCCAACGACCTCATCCTGAGGTGTTAGTCGGTTGCAAATCGACTAGCCTCGAAGGAGGCCTCCGGAAATCTCCGAGGTCTCTGGAGCTCTCCTACGAGGCTCATTGTGTTCGCCCCTCAGGATGAGGTCGTGGGTTGGGAGAGGAAAGTGTCCCTTGGTACTGGCCTCGCAAGTCAAACAGGCTCCGACACTGCCGCGTCGCCGACCGTGGCCGATCCTGCGATCCGTGACTTCCTTGCCCGGTCCGGGCTGGTGACGCCCGGCGTACCGGCGCGGCTCGTGCCGCTCACAGGCGGCGTCGCCTCGGACATCTTTCGGGTGGAGGCCGGGGGACGGACCTTCGTGGTCAAGAAGGCGCTGGCGCGCCTGCGCGTCGCGCGGGAATGGACCGCGCCGGTCTCGCGCAACGCGAGCGAGGTGGGCTGGTTCGTCGAGGCCCGGCGCGCCGTGCCGCGCGCCGTCCCGGAGATCCTGGCGCACGACCCGGTCCTCGGGGTGTTCGCGATGAGCTACCTCGATCCCGCCACCCATCCGGTCTGGAAGGAGGAGCTGCGCGACGGCCGCGCCGACCCCGCCTTCGCCGCGGCGGTCGGCCGGACCATCGCGGCGATCCACGCCGCGACCGCCGGCTCGCCCGACCTGGCGCGCCGTTTCGCGAACGACGACACCTTCCACGCCATCCGCCTGGAACCCTATCTCGAGGCGACGGCGGAGCGGCACGGCGACCTCGCCAACGACCTCTTCGCCCTCTCGACGGCGGCCCTCGGGACCAGACTCGCCCTCGTGCACGGCGACGTCAGCCCGAAGAACATCCTCGCCGGCCCGGACGGACCCGTGCTGCTCGACGCCGAATGCGCCTGGTACGGCGAGCCGGCCTTCGACCTCGCCTTCTGCCTCAACCACCTGCTCCTCAAGGGCGTGTGGCAGCGGGCGCACGCGGCCGACTACCTCGCCTGCTTCGATGCGCTGGCGGATGCCTACCGCGCCGGCGTGGCCTGGGAGGCGCCCGAGGCCATAGAGGCGCGGGCGGCCCGGCTGCTGCCGGCCCTGTTCCTCGCCCGCGTCGATGGCAAGTCGCCGGTCGAGTACATCACCGGGGAGGGCGACCGCGACCTCGTCCGGCGCGTGGCCCGGCGGCTGATCGCGGGCCGCTGCTCGCGGCTGGCGCAGGTCCGGGACGAGTGGGCGAAGGAGATCCTGCCGTGATCGCCACGACCATCACCGCCGTGCGCGGACGCCGCGTCTGGGATTCCCGGGGCCGTCCGACCGTCGAGGTCGAGGTCAGCTTAGGCGGCGACGCCGTCGGCCGGGCGATCGCGCCGGCCGGGGCCTCCACCGGCTCGGGCGAGGCGATCGACCTGCGGGACGGGGGCGCGCCGTTCGGCGGGCTCGACGTGCGCCAGGCCGTCGGCCACGTCGACGGGCCGATCGCCCGGGCGCTCGTCGGCAGGGACGCGGGCGATCCCGCCGCCATCGACGCGGCGCTGATCGGCCTCGACGGGACGCCGAACAAGGCGCGGCTCGGCGGCAACGCGATCGTGGCGACGTCGATGGCCGTGCTGCACGCGAGGGCCGCCGCCGCCGGGCTCCCGGTCTGGCGGCTGCTCGCCGGAGGCAAGCCGGTGCGCCTCCCGCTTCCCGAGATCCAGATCTTCGGCGGCGGCGCGCATGCCGAGCGGCGGGTCGACGTCCAGGACTTCATGGTGATGTGCCCCGGCGCCGGCTCCTTCGCCGAGGCGCTGGACTGGACGGCGGAGATCTACCGCGCGGCCGGCGCCCTGATGCGCAGGGCCGGCAAGCTCCAGGGCGTCGCCGACGAGGGCGGGTACTGGCCCGTCTTCGCCGCGAACGAGGAGGCCCTCGACACCCTCGTCCTGGCGATCGAGGCCGCCGGCTTCGCGCCGGGGGCCGACGTGGCGATCTCGCTCGACGTCGCGGCCTCGGAATTCGGCCGGGCCGGATCCTACCGGCTCGCCCTCGACGGCCGGACCCTGGACACCGCCGGGATGATCGCGATGCTCGAAGGGTGGCTCGACGCCTACCCGATCGTGTCGATCGAGGATCCCGTGGCCGAGGACGACGCCGAGGGGTTCCGGGCCTTCACGGCGGCCCATGGCGGGCGCTGCCAGGTCATCGGCGACGATTTTCTGGTGACCGATGCGGGGCGCGTCGAGCGCGCGGCCGAGGCGGGCGCGGCCAATGCCGTGCTGATCAAGCCCAACCAGGCCGGCACGCTGAGCGAGACCCACGCCGCGCTCCTGGCTGGCCAGCGGCACGGCTTCGGCACCATCGTGTCGGCCCGCTCCGGCGAGACCGAGGACACGACCATCGCCCATCTCGCCGTCGGCTGGGACGCCGGCCAGCTCAAGGTCGGGTCCTTCTCCCGGTCGGAGCGCATGGCGAAGTGGAACGAGGTGCTGCGCATCGAGGAGAGCCTCGGCACGGAGGCGCGCTTCGCGGGCTGGAGCGCCCTGCCCTTCCGGCGGGACTCCTGACGGTCGCGAACGCCGCCGCCGGGGCTGCGGGCGCCCGTCCCCGCGCGGGCCGGCCGATGGCGGCGTTCCGCGGGTCGATCCCGGCGCATCCATCGGTCATCGCGATCGCCGGGACGGCCGTGACGTTGCACCCGGCGTGGCGATCGACGGCCTGAACGACGGAGGACGCAGCGTTGCCGTCTCCATCGCAAGGCGAAACGCCACGAGCGACAACTCTCGCGGAAAGACCGACCGTGACGACAGGGCACGCTGTACTGCGCGCATAAAATTGGTCGTAATTCGATATTATTTATCATTTGAAATTAACGCGAACTGCGCCATGCATCAGTTGCAGTAAATTAGCAAAATATATTATGTAATTATATTGAACGATTGACTTGCCAAGCTTGTCATTTCTATGTTTGATTGAAGGCAGACAGGGAGATCCGCCACCATGCCTCGCGCGATCGTGCTCTTCGCCGCGTCCTTCGCCCTCGCCATCCCCCTTGCCGGACCGGCCCGGGCCCTGCCCGTGCCGGCCGATCCCGGGGTCCAGGCCCCGGTCGAATTCGTGGCCGGCGGGTGCGGGCCCGGGCGCTGGCGCGGTCCCTGGGGCCATTGCCGCAGCACGCCCTATGTCGGGCCGCTGCCCGGCGGCTGGTACCAGGTGCGCGGTGGCAACGGCTGCCCGCCGGGATACTGGCGCGGCCCGTGGGGCCATTGCCGCAACACGCCGTATCACGGACGCCTGCCGGGCGGCGGCTGGAAGCCGTGAGCACCCGACCCGCGGACGGACCCCCCGATCGATCCCGGCCTCAGCGGAGAGCGACGTGCTGACGAGAGTGATGCAGGCCGCGCGGTGCGCCCGGCTGGCCGGGGCCCTGATGTTCGTGCTGGGCCTCGCCGCGGCAGCGCCGCGGGCCGAGGCGCGGCCGGCCGCCGGTCGCGCGGCGCCCGGGACGCTGCTCGACGCGCAGCCCCTGCCGAACGCGCCCGACGGCGCCGCGGCGTACCGCGTGCTGTACCGCTCGACCGGCCTGCGCGGCGAGCCGATCGCGGTCTCGGGCGCGATCATCGTGCCGGCCGGGCCGGTGCCCCCCGGCGGCCGGCCGATCGTCGCCTGGGCCCACCCGACCACCGGCGTCGTCGACAAGTGCGCGCCTTCCCTCGCCCGCGTGCTCTACCGCTCGATCCAGGGCCTGCAGGAGATGCTGGCGCGCGGCTATATCGTCGCCGCCACCGACTATCCGGGCCTCGGCACGCCGGGCGTGCATCCCTACCTCGTCGGCCTCAGTGAGGGACGGGCGGTGCTCGATTCGGTGCGGGCCGCCCGGCAGCTCGCCGGCCCCGGGGCTGCGACGAACGCCTTCGCGGTCTGGGGTCACTCGCAGGGCGGCCACGCCGCGCTCTTCACCGGCCTCCTCGCCCGCGCCTACGCGCCGGACCTGGCGCTCGTCGGCGTCGCGGCGGCCGCGCCCGCCACCGAGCTCGCCACCCTGATGATGGCCGACCTCGACACCTCGGGCGGCAAGAACCTCACCGCCATGACCCTGTGGTCGTGGTCGCAGGTCTACGGTGCGCCGATGACGAAGGTGGTGGTGCCGGCCGCTCTCCCCGTCATCAATGAGCTTGCCAACGACTGCATCGAGACGATCCTCGACGTGCTGGAGCGGCGCGGCCCCTCGAAGGCGCTCGACCGAAGCTTCCTGTCGGTCGACAACCTCGCCGACCGCGAGCCCTGGCGCGCGCTGCTCGCCCGCAACACCCCCGGCCCGCTACCGCCGAACATCCCGGTCTTCCTCGCGCAGGGCGCCGCCGACACCCTCGTGCTGCCGCGGGTGACGCAGGATTACCGGGAGCGGCTGTGCCGGGCCGGCAGCCGCGTCGAGTACGACCTCGTGCCGGGCGTCGGCCACCTCTCGATCGCCCGGGACGCGGCGCCGGCCGCCCTCGACTGGATCGGCGACCGGTTCGCCGGCGCGCCGGCGCCGAGCAATTGCGGGGCGCAATAGCCCCCGCGTGACGACATCGCGCGTGAGGAGGTGCCGGTGGCGGAGATCCTGGTCGTCGGAGCCGGCCCGGTCGGGCTGACGCTCGCCTGCGAGCTGGCCCGGCACGGGGTGCGCCCGCGGATCGTCGACGCGGCGCCGCACCCTTCCGCCTATTGCCGTGCCATCGGCGTCACGCCGCGAACGCTCGAAGTCTGGGACGACATGGGCGTCGCCCGCGAGATGATCGATGCCGGTTTGTGGCTGACCGGCCTGCGCTCCATCGTGGACGGCCGGTGGACCGGCGACGCCGTCCAGCCCGCCTTAAGCCTGCCCTACGCCGCTCTCGGGCTGCCGCAATACGAGACCGAGCGCATCCTCGCCCGGCACCTCGACCGCTACGGAATCGCGGTCGAGCGCGGTTCGACCCTGACCGCCCTGGACCAGGACGGCACGGGCGTCACCGCGCGGATCGAGCGCGACGGCCGGCCCGCCGAGGAGGTCCGCGCCGCCTATGTGGTCGGCTGCGACGGGGCGCACAGCGCGGTCCGGCGGCGGCTCGGGATCGGCTTCGAGGGGGAGGCCTACCCTTGGCCGTTCATGCTCGGCGACGTCCGGATCGACTGGGACGTGCCCTACGGCCTGTCGGTGCGCGCCCTGCGGCTGGTGGAGGGCGGACCGCCCGACCTGTTCGTCGCCATCCCGCTGCCCGAGCCCGGCCGCTACCGCGTCTCGATGCTGGCCCCGCCCCACCTCGTTCCCGGCGGCGGGACCGATCACGGCATCCAGGCCGAGCTCGCAGGTCCCACGCTCGCAGACCTGCAGGCGGTCGCCGACGCTCTCCTGCCCGATCCGGCGCCGCTCTCGGATCTGCGCTGGTCCTCCGTCTACCGGATCAGCCTGCGGCTCGCCGCCGCCTACCGCCGGGGACGCTGCTTCATCGCGGGCGACGCCGCCCACATCCACCCGCCGACCGGCGGGCAGGGCATGAATACCGGGATCCAGGACGCCTACAACCTGGCCTGGAAGCTGGCCCTGGTCGCGACGGGCGCGAGCCCGGAGAGCCTCCTCGACGGCTACGAGGGGGAGCGCCGCCCGGTCGGGGCCGAGGTGATCGCGCGGACCCGCCGGGCGAGCGAGAGCTACGGCCGCGAGCGCGGCGGCGCGCCCGACCGGGCCGCCGACGCCCAGGTCTCGATCTCCTACCGGGGAACGGGTTTCGTCGCGGAGGAGGCGGAGGAGCTGGGCGGTCCCGCGGCCGGCGACCGCGCGCCGGACGTGAACGGTCTCGGGCGGCCGGGTCTCGGCTTCCCGCTGCGCCTGTTCGACCTGCTGCGCGGCACGCGGCACGTCCTGCTGGTCCACCCGGACGGCGCCTGCGACCGGGAGGAGGCGCGGGCCCTCTCCGACTGGATGCAGCACCACGCCGCCCTGCTGCAGGACCACTTGCGCGTCGTCGTGGTGGTGAGCGCCGGGGCGGACCGCGCGCTGCCGGGGGCCGAGCTGATCGAGGACCGCGCGGGGACGTTCGCCGAGGCCTACGGGCGCCGGGCGATGAGCTATCTCGTCCGGCCCGACGGCCATCTCGGCTGGCGCGGCCGTTCGTGGCGGGAGCCCGGACTCGGGGCGTACTTACGAAAACTGTTCCTGGCCGCCTGAGCCGGCCCTCTTACGGAAGTCTCGGACCCTGCTGGATTCATCAACGTACATGTTTCCCATCCGCGACCTCATCCTGAGGTGTTAGTCGATCGAAGATCGACTGACCTCGAAGGAGGCCTCCAGAAGTCTTGAAGATCCCTGGAGGCCTCCTTCGAGGCTGCTACGCAGCACCTCAGGATGAGGTCGCGGATGGGACAGAAAATTTCCTCGCGGTGCTATCCTCGCACGACGATCAGGCTCTGGGAGACCACCAGATGACGGACATTCTCATCGTCGGCGCCGGCCCGGTGGGCCTGACCATGGCGGCGGAGCTCGCCCGCTACGGCGTCGGCGTGCGCCTGATCGACCGCGCCGCGCACGCCACCGAGACCTCCAAGGCCCTCGTGGTCTGGTCGCGCACGCTCGAGCTCATGGACCGCATGGGCTGCACCCAGGCCTTCCTCGATGCCGGCCTGCGCGCGCCCGGCGCCTCGATCCGCAGCGGCGGGACGGTTCTCGGCGCGCCGCGCTTCGCCGACATCGCGAGCGCCTACAACTTCGCCCTGATGGTGCCGCAGCGCGACACCGAGCGCCTGCTGACGGAACACCTGCAAACCTTCGGCGTCGCGGTCGAGCGGCAGGTGGAGCTGATCGGCTTTACTGAAGCCCCGGGCGGCGTCGCGGCGCGCCTGCGTCACCCGGACGGGCGCGAGGAGAGCGTGCGGACGCCGTGGCTGATCGGCTGCGACGGCGCCCACAGCACCGTGCGGCACGGGCTCGGGGTGGCCTTCGCGGGCGCGGCCCAGGGCGACGACTGGCTGCTCGCCGACGTGCGCCTCGACGGCCCGGGCGCCCCGCCCCCGGACGAGGTCGCGACCTACCTGCACCGCGACGGCCCCTTCGTGATCTTCCCGATCCCGGGCGGCCGGGCGCGGGTCGTCGCCACGGTGGGCCGGACGGATCCGGCGCATCCACGGCCCGACCCCACCCTCGTCGAGGTGCAGGCGCTGATCGACCGGCGAGCGGGGGGCGGATTTCGCGCCTCCGACCCGGTCTGGCTGACGCATTTCCGGATCAACGAGCGCAAGGTGGCCGAGTACCGGCACGGCCGGGTCTTCCTCGCCGGCGACGCCGCCCATATCCACAGCCCCGCCGGCGGCCAGGGCATGAATACCGGCATGCAGGACGCGGTGAACCTCGCCTGGAAGCTGGCGATGGTGGTGCGCTGCCGGGCGGACGACGCGCTGCTTGCCAGCTACAGCCCCGAGCGGAGCGCGGTCGGCGATCTGGTGCTGCGCAATGCCGGCCGGCTCACCGACATGGCGACGCTGTCGCACCCGGCGGCGCAGGCGGCGCGCAACCTCGCGCTGCGCTTCCTGCTCGGCCTGCACGCCGTCCGCGACAGGATGGCGACGCAGATGAGCGAGATCGAGATCGCCTACGAGAGAAGCCCCCTGTCGCGGGGTCCCGGAGCCGGCGCGCGCTGGGAGCCCGAGGCGGATGGCGGCGCGCCGCCGGGCGCGGGGCGCGCGCCGCTCTTCGTGCTCTACGCCGCCGACGCGGTGGGCGGCCGGGCGTTGACGGCGCGCTTCCCCGGCCTCGTGGAGGCGGCGCCGCGCAGGCCGCCGGACCCATCCCGCCTCTTCCTCGTGCGGCCGGACGGGTATCTCGGCCTGTCTGCCGGAGGAAGCGACTGGGACGAGGCCGAGCGATACCTCCGGGCGCTCGTGCCGGGCGATCGCGGCGCCGGCGCGCCCGCCGCGTGACGGGGAGGACGGCCGGCGGCCGGCCCCCGGGACACGGGCGCCGTGCGAACCGGATCCCACGATGAATCTTTGACAGAAGCGGTGTCCTGTGAGACCGCTCACGCTTGCCGTACCGGCACCCGACGACCGCCTTCCGCGACGGACGAACCGGATCGGCCGATTCCTGTCCGAGGCGCCTCGAGTGACCACCAAAATGTCGAAGTGGTGGCGCTCCTGCTTCCTTGGCCGTTCGCGCGACGGGTCGGCCGGGCGCGCCATCACCGCCCCGTGAGGCAGGGACAGGACGTCATGCACGGCAGATCCGACGCCATTCTGATCGTCCCGAGCTTCCTCGTCGACGGCGGCGCGATGAGCGCGCTGATGGGCGGGCACGATTGGCGCGCCTCGCCGCTCGGCGATCCGGCGACCTGGCCGCCCTGCCTGACGACGCTCGTCGGCGTGATGCTCGCCGCGCACCAGCCGATGTTCCTCGTCTGGGGGACCGAGCGGACGCTCCTCTACAACGATCTCTATGCCGAGATCCTCGGCGACCGGCACCCCGCCGCGCTCGGGCGCGATTACCTCCAGGTCTGGTCCGGGATCGAGGCCGTCCTCGCTCCCCTCGCGCAGGCGGTGTCCGGCCGCGCATCCCGCACGGACGACGCCGTGCACGTCCTGGAGCGGGAGGACGGCCGTGAGGCGACGCGGTTCGCCCTCTCCTGCGTGCCGGTCCGCGATGCGGCCGGGCGAGTCGAGGGGCTGTCCGGCACCTGCATCGAGACCACATTCACCGAGGCCACTTGCATCGAGCCCCCCCGCCAGGGGCTCGTCGCGCACCGCCAGCGGGAGGAGGCGCTGCTCCACGACAACGAGGAGCGGCAATCCTTCCTCCTCGACCTCAGCGACACGCTGCGGACGCTGACCTCGCCGACGGACATCGCCGAGGTCGCGGCCCAGCGTCTCGGCGAGCGGGTCGGTGCCAGCCGGGTCTTCTACGCCGAGATCGGCGGCAGCCTGATGAAGGTCGAGCGGGACTACACGAACGGCGTCGAGACGATCGTGGGAGAACACTCGCTCGCGGCGTTCGGCCCGGACCTCCTGGCCGCCTACCGCGACGGCGCGGTCGTGGCGGTCGAGGACGTGCCCGCCGACCCCCGGTTCAGCGACGAGGCCCGCGCCGGCCTGAAGACGCGGCAGGTCGCCGCCTTCGTCGACATCATCCTGTTCCGGGAGGAGGAGTGGGTGGGCCTCCTGGCGGTGCAGAGCGCGACCCCGCGCGCCTGGACCCGGGCCGAGGAGAACCTGATCCGGGAGGTCGGGGAGCGCGTCAAGGCGGCGATCGAGCGCGGCCGCGCCGAGACGGCTTTGAGCGAGAGCGAGGCGCACCTCGCGGCGATCTTCGACGGGGCCTCGGTCGGCCTGTCCGAGGTGAGCGCCGACGGTCGCTTCCTGCGGGTGAACACCGAATTGTGCCGCATCCTCGGGCGATCGGCCGAGGAGGTCTTGCGGCTCGACCTCGCCGCGGTCACCGACCCCGACGATCTCCGGCCGAGCCTGGCGGCGGTCGCCGAGGCGATCGCGACCGGACGCAGCATCTCCCTCGACAAGCGCTACCGCCGCCCGGACGGCACGGCGATCTGGGCCAACAGCAGCATCGAGCGCCTCGACGACGCGGATGGACGCCTCAAGAACCTGCTGGTCGTGACCGCCGACCTGAGCCGGCGCAAGGAGGCCGAGCAGCGCCTGGCGGAGAGCGAGCGCCGCCTGCAGGAACTCAACGAGACCCTGGAGCAGCAGGTCTCCGAGCGTACGGCGGAGCGCAACCTGCTCGCCACCATCGTCGAGCGAACCGACATCATGATGATGGCCGCCGACCTCGACTACACGATCCTCGCCATCAACAAGGCCAATGCCGACGAGTTCGCGCGCATCTATGGCGTGCGGCCCAAGGTCGGCGACAACATGCTCGATCTTCTCGCCGACCAGCCCGAGCATCAGGCCCAGGTGCGGGCCGGCTGGGGCCGGGGACTCGCCGGCGAGGAGATCACCCTGGTGGAGGAGTACGGCGATCCGGCCCGCGCCCGTCCCTGCTACCAGATCAGCTTCCGGACCTTGCGCGACGCGAACGGCGCGAGGACCGGCTGCTACCAGTTCGTGATGGACGTGACCGAGAGGTTGCGGAGCCAGGCCGAGCTGGCCCAGGCCCAGGAGGCCCTGCGCCAGTCACAGAAGCTCGAGGCGGTGGGCCAGCTCACCGGCGGCGTGGCGCACGACTTCAACAACCTGCTCACCATCATCCGCTCCTCGGTCGACTTCCTGCGCCGTCCCGACCTGCCGGAGGCGCGCAAAGCGCGTTACCTCGACGCGGTGTCGGACACGGTCGAGCGGGCCGCCAAGCTCACGGGACAGCTCCTGGCCTTCGCGCGCCGCCAGGCCCTCAAGCCGGAGGTCTTCGACGTCGGCCAGAAGGTCCGGGGGATCGCCGACATGCTCGACACCCTCACGGGCTCGCGGGTGCGCGTCGTCACCGAGGTCCCGCGGGCGCCCTGCCTCATCCGGGCGGATGTGAGCCAGTTCGAGACGGCGCTCGTCAACATGGCGGTCAATGCCCGCGACGCCATGGACGGCGAGGGCACCCTGACCCTGCGCGTGTCCTGCGGCGCGGCCCTGCCCGCGATCCGCGGCCATGCCGGATCCCAGAACCCCTTCGCGGCCGTGGCCCTGGTCGATACCGGCACGGGCATCCCGGCCGAGCAGCTCGGCCGGATCTTCGAGCCGTTCTTCACCACGAAGGAGGTCGGCAAGGGCACGGGCTTAGGGTTGAGCCAGGTCTTCGGCTTCGCCAAGCAGTCGGGCGGCGACGTCGACGTGCGCAGCGCCCCCGGACAGGGGACCACATTCACGCTCTACCTGCCGGAGGTCGTCGCCGAGGAAAGGTCGGCGGCCGAGCGCCCGCAGGATCTCGGCCTGGCCCCCCTCGGGACCGGCCAGCGGATTCTCGTCGTCGAGGACAATGTCGGCGTCGGCCAGTTCGCGACGCAGATCCTGGAGGATCTCGGCTACCAGCCGATCTGGGCCGCCAATGCCGAGGAGGCGCTGGAGCAGCTCGGGCGCGACGGCAGCCGGTTCGACCTGGTCTTCTCCGACGTGGTGATGCCGGGCATGGGCGGCGTCGCCCTGGCGCAGGAGATGCAGAAGCGCTCGCCCCACGTGCCCGTGGTGCTGGCCTCGGGCTACAGCCACGTGCTCGCCCAATCGGACGCGCACGGGTTCGAGCTGCTGCACAAGCCCTATTCGGCCGAGCAGCTCGGCCGCATCCTCCACCAGGCCCTCGGTTCGCGCCTGAGCTCCGAAGCGGTCTAGGGCGCTCCCCCGCGCCGTCGCCGTATCCCGTCACCCCCCCGAGCCTCGCCCCGCAAGGAGCCGTCATGAGCGTCGTCATCGGTCTCGACGGGGGCACGGAGGGCATCCGGGCCGGGGTGTTCGATCTCGCCGGCCGGCCCCTCGCCTTCGCAGCGCACCCCTACCCCACGCACTTCCCGCGGCCGTCCTGGGCCGAGCAGAATCCGCAGGACTGGTGGAACGCGGCGGGCCTTGCGGTACGCGAGGCGGTGCACAAGTCCGGCATCGATCCCCGCGACGTCTCGGCCCTCTGCGCCGACACCACCAACTGCTCCGTCGTGGCGCTCGACCGCGACGGGGTCCCGGTGCGCCCGGCCCTGATCTGGATGGACGTGCGCGCCGCGGACGAGGCCGCCCTGGTGCTCGCCACCGGCGATCCCGCGCTGATCCTCAATTCTGCCGGTGCGGGGCCGGTCTCGGCCGAGTGGATGATCCCGAAGGCGCTGTGGCTCGCCCGGCACGAGCGCGACCTCTTCGACCGCGCGGCGACGATCTGCGAGTACCAGGACTACATGAACCTGCGGATGACGGGGCGGCGCGCCGCCTCGATCACCAACGCGGCGATCCGCTGGCACTACCGGTCGCGGGAGGGCGGCTACGCCCGCAGCCTGGTCGAGAGCTTGGGCATCCCGGAACTCGCGGAGAAATGGCCGGCGGAGGTGCTGCCGCTCGGCGAGGTGGTGGGCGGGCTGACGCCGGAGGCCGCCGCGCATTTCGGGCTCCCGGCCGGGCTCCCCGTCGCGCAGGGCGGCTCGGATGCCGAGATCGCGATGATCGGCCTGAACGTCACCGCGCCGGGCAAGCTCGCCTTCATCACCGGCTCGTCGCACCTGCATCTCGGGCTCTCGGCCGAGCCGTTCCACGGCCGCGGCATCTGGGGCACCTACGCCGACGCGGTGATCCCGGGCCTGCACGTGGTCGAGGGCGGTCAGACCTCGACGGGCTCGATCGTCAACTGGCTGCGCCGGATCGTCGGCACCGACTGGTCCTACGACGCGCTGAACGCCGAGGCCGCCGCCCTGCCGCCGGGCTCGGACGGGGTGCTGGTGCAGGACCACTTCCAGGGCAACCGCACGCCGCACACCGACGCGGCCTCGCGCGGCGCCTTCACCGGGCTGACCCTGGCGCATGGCCGCGCCCACCTGTTCCGCGCGGCGATGGAGGGCGTAGCCTTCGGCACCGAGCTGATCTTCGAGACGATGCGCGCGGGCGGCTACCGGCCGGACGAGATCGTGATCTGCGGCGGCGCGACCCGCTCGGACCTCTGGATGCAGATTCACGCCGACGTCTGTGGCCAGCCGCTGACCGTGACCGAGGTGGGCGAGGCGCCGGCGCTCGGCAGCGCCATCCTGGCGGCGAAGGCGGCGGGCCATTACGGCTCGATCGAGGAGGCGGCGGGCGCGATGGTGCACGTCTCCCGCCGCATCGCGCCGAACGAGGCGGCCCACGCGCAGTACCGGCCGGTCTACGAGCGCTACAAGCAGGCCTACCACGCGCTCGCGACCCTGCGCGGCTGATCCCGGCGGGGGCGGGCTCGCGCCCGCTTCCCGTCAGCTCTGCAAGCGGGGCCCTTCTCGCCGGGCGGTCGGAGCGCCTATCTGTTGCCTCGCAACACCGGAGAGCGCCCCATGAGCGATCGAGCCGATTACGTGCCGCCGAAGGTCTGGACCTGGGACAAGGAGAGCGGCGGCCGCTTCGCCAGCATCAACCGCCCGATCGCGGGCGCGACGCACGACAAGCCCCTGCCTGTCGGCAAGCACCCGCTCCAGCTCTACTCGCTGGGCACGCCGAACGGCCAGAAGGTCACGATCCTGCTGGAAGAGCTTCTGGCGCTCGGGCACGCGGGCGCCGAGTACGATGCGTGGCTGATCCGCATCGGCGACGGCGACCAGTTCGGCTCCGGCTTCGTCGAGGCCAACCCGAACTCGAAGATCCCCGCCCTCGTCGACCGCAGCGGCGCGACGCCGATCCGGGTCTTCGAATCGGGCGCCATCCTGACCTACCTCGCGGAAAAGTTCGGCGCCTTCCTGCCGACCGAGCCGGCGGCACGGGCCGAGACCCTGTCCTGGCTGTTCTGGCAGATGGGCTCGGCGCCGTTCCTCGGCGGCGGCTTCGGTCACTTCTACGCCTACGCGCCGCAGAAGTTCGAGTACCCGATCAACCGCTACGCGATGGAGTCGAAGCGCCAGCTCGACGTCCTCGACCGGCGCCTCGCCGAGCATGAATTCATCGCCGGCGACGCTTACACGATCGCCGACATGGCGATCTGGCCCTGGTACGGCGGCGTGGTGAAGGGCTGGCTCTACGAGGCGGCCGAGTTCCTGGACGTCCAGAGCTACCGCAACGTCCTGCGCTGGGCCGACCAGCTCCTCGCCCGCCCGGCGGTGCAGCGCGGGCGCAAGGTCAACCGCCTCACCGGCGATCCGGCCGACCAGCTCCACGAGCGGCACGATGCGGGCGATTTCGAGACGAAGACGCAGGACAAGGTGGGCGGCGGGCAGGGGTGAATCAGGTTCCGCCTGATCTATAATCACACAAGTAAAGCGCGGGATCCCCTCTCCCGTGTGGGAGAGGGGTAGGGGCGATCGAAGATCGCGCGAGGGTGCTACGGTTCTGGGCCAGGCTCTGATCGGCCTGCTGCCACAACGGTCAGAGTTTTACACTGAAGCGTGTCACCCTCACCCCCGGCCCCTCTCCCAGACGGGAGAGGGGAGATGCGCTTGATTTTTATTTCGACAGAACGAGCGAAATCTGTATTAGACTCGGAGGTTGTCACGACTGTCGGAGATGGTCGGAGAGATTCTGTGACATCACGTAGACTGCCGCGCGCCACCGTGCGGTCCTGACGCGACCGCACCCCCCTCCCCCGCCAGCAGCCCCTCCACCGAACTCTCCACCAGCGTGACGTGCCGCAGCATCGCCGCGTGCGCCTCCGCCGCCTGCCCCGCCAGGATTGCCGCCACCACCGCGCCGTGCTCCGCGTGCGAGAGGGCGAGGCGGCCGCTCAAGCGGAACTGCGCCTCGCGATAGGGCTGGAGGCGACGGCGCAGGCTCGAGGCGAAGTCGGACAGCACGGAATTGTGCGCGCCGGCATAGATCGCCCCGTGAAAGGCCGTGTTGGCCCGCGCATAGGCCGCCCAGTCGCCCGCCCGGGCGAGGCCGCCCATGGCCTCGTGCAGGGCGTCGAGGCGGCGGCGCTCGAGCGGGCTCATCGACTGGGCGGCGAGGCGCGCGCAGGTCGCCTCGACCTCCGCCATGGCGACGAACAATTCGGCGAGCTGATCGGCCGTTACCTGCGCCACCACCGCGCCCCGGCGCGGCCGCACCTCGACGAGACCCGACGTGCCGAGCTGGCGCAGGGCCTCGCGCACCGGCGTGCGCGACACGCCGAACCGGTCGGCCAGCGCCTGCTCGTCGAGGCGGCTGCCCGGCGCGAGCGCACCGGTGACGATCGCCTCGGCGATCTCCGCCGCCAGCCGCTCGGTCCGCGTCCGTCCTGCCGCCTCGTCCATCCCGCCCCCGTCCAGACCGGTCGTCACCCTGCCGCATCGGAAGGCCGCAGGCCTGCCTGAAATTGCGGCGGCCGCGCACAAACTCCATGCGTGCAACATCGCCGCAATGCATGCACTCTACCCGAGTTGCATGCAATTTCGAGTGCCGGTCCGAACCTTGCCTCCTGTCGGCGGATGCCCGCCGGCGCGGGCATCCGATTCCTCTCGTTCAAAGGTCCGCGCCGCATGATCACCCGCCGCACCGCCCTCGCCGCCGGGCTCGCCGCGCCGTTCGTGGTGCGCCGCGAAGCGAGCGCGCAGAACCCGACCCGCAACGAGACCCTGCTCCTGGTGCAGGAATACGGGCCGAACTCCCTCGACATGCAGGGCATCGGCGCCTCGCAGCCGGTGAACGGCGTCGCGCTCAACTGCTACGACCGGCTCCTGCGCTTCAAGCCGGTGCCGATCCCGGGCGGCGGCGGGAACGCGGTGAAGATGGGCGAGATGGAGGGCGAGCTCGCCGAGAGCTGGCAGGTCGCCTCCGACGGGATGAGCTGCACCTTCAAGCTTCGCGACGCCAAGTTCCATTCCGGCCGCCCGGTCACCGCGAAGGACGTGAAGTGGTCGCTCGACCGGGCGGTGTCGATCGGGGGCTTCGCCACCACGCAGATGAATGCCAGCTCTTTGGAGAAGCCCGAGCAGTTCGTAGCCCTCGACGAGAAAACATTCCGCATCGACTTCGTCCGCAAGGACAAGATGACGATGTCGAACCTCGCCGTCACGATCCCGTTCGTGATCGACGCGGAACTGGCGAAAGCCAACGGCGGCGGCGACCCCTGGGCGAAGGAGTGGCTGAAGAACAACGTCGCGGGCTCGGGCGCCTACCGGGTCGAGAGCTGGAAGCCCGGCGTCGAGACGATCTATGCCCGCAACGATGCCTGGGCGTCGGGCAAGCTGCCGCAATTGCGCCGGGTCATCGCCCGCGACATCGCCTCGCCCTCGACCCGCCGGGCGCTGATCGAGAAAGGCGATGCCGACATCTCGTACGGGCTGCCGCCGAAGGATTTCAAGGATCTGATCGACGCCGGCAAGATCAAGGTCGTCGGCGTGCCGATCCCGAACGGGGTCTGGTCGGTCTATCTCAACACCGCCGTCGGGCCGTTCACCGATGTCCGCCTGCGCCAGGCGGTGGCCTGGGTGCTGCCCTACGAGAAGATCCTGCAGGCCTCGCTGTTCGGCCGCGGCCTCGACATGTCGGGCGGGCCGGAGACGCCGCTCGTGGCCTGGCCGCAACCCTATCCGTACAAGACCGATCCGGCGAAGGCGAAAGCCCTGGTCCAGGCGGCGGCGCCGGGCGGCCTCACGACCACGCTCCTGTTCGACGCCGGCAACGCCACGGTTGCCGAGCCGATGGCGGTGCTGATCAAGGAGGCGCTCGCCGGGATCGGCATCACGGTCGAGATCGGCAAGATCCCCGGCGCGAATTTCCGCGGCGAGATCTCGAAGAAGACCAACCCGATGGTGCTCAACCGCTTCGCCGGCTGGCTCGATTATCCCGACTACTACCTGTTCTGGACCCTGCACGGGGCGAACTCGATCTTCAACATCGCCTCGTACCAGAACCCGGCCCTCGACAAGCTGATCGATACGGCCCGCTTCACCGAGGATCCGGAGGTCTACCGGAAGAGCGTGATCGACTTCGTGTCGCTCGCCGAGCGCGAGGTGCCGATGGTGCCGATCGCCCAGCCGACCCACGACGTCGCGATGCAGCGCACGATCAACTGCTACCAGTTCCAGCCGTGTCGCGAGCCGGACTTCCGGTACCTGACCAAGGGGACGGCGTCGTGAGGACGGGCTGTCCTGGAGCTTGGTCGTGTCGAGCGACCGAACTCTTACCCTCCATCGTCATCCCGGGGCCGCGCAGCGGAACCCGGGATCCATAACCGCCGACAGTTCAGAACGAAGCGGAACGCCGGTCGCTTCATCCGGCATCATCAGCGGTTATGGATCCCGGGTTCTCGCCTTCGGCGAGCCCCGGGATGACGCCAAGAAGTGGCACCGTATGCGCCGTTCCGGCTGGCCACTTCATCAAGTCAGCACGCGAACGATGCCTTGGCGTCGTCACCACTCTCGCTCGTCCGGGATCAGCCATCGTACTCACACCCAGGAGGGCCACACGATGCTGCGCACGCTCCTCGACCGCCTCGCCACCACGCTCCCGGCGCTTGCCGGCGTCGTCGTGGTGTCGTTCCTGCTCACCCGGGTCCTGCCCGGCGACACCGCGGCCTATTTCGCCGGGCCCGCCGCGACGCCCGAGGCGATCGCCCAGATCCGCACCGAACTCGGCCTCGACCGGCCGCTGCCGGAGCAATTTGCCCGCTACGTCGCCGATCTCGCCCACGGCGACCTCGGCCGCTCGCTCACCACCGGCCAGCCGGTGACCGCGGATCTCGGCAGCCGCCTGCCGGCCTCCGCCGAGCTGACCCTGTTCGGCCTCGTCCTCTCGCTCCTCGTGGCGATCCCCCTCGGCGTCGCGGCGGCGCTGAGGCAGGGCTCCCTCGTCGACCATGCCTGCCGGGTGGTGGCGACGGCCGGCGTGTCGCTGCCGGTCTTCTTCACCGGGCTCCTCCTCGTCTATGCGTTCTACTTCGTCCTCGGCTGGGCCCCGGCCCCCTTGGGCCGCCTCGACGCCTTCGCCACGCCGCCGCCGACGCGCACCGGCTTCTTCCTCCTCGACAGCCTGCTCACCGGCGACATCGAGACCTTCCGGGCGGCGCTCGCCCAGATCGCCCTGCCCGGCCTGACGCTGGCGATCTTCGCCCTCGCCCCCATCGCCCGCATCACCCGGGCGGCGATGCTCGCGGTGCTCGCCGCCGAGTTCGTCCGCACCGCCCGGGCCGCCGGCTTGTCGAGCCGCCGGGTCGTGGTGACCTACGCGCTGCGCAACGCCCTGCTGCCGGTGGTGACGACGCTCGGCATGGTGTTCTCCTTCCTGCTCGGGGCCAACGTGCTGGTCGAGAAGGTGTTTGCCTGGCCGGGCGTCGGCTCCTACGCGGTCGAGGCGCTGATCGCCTCCGACTTCGCCCCGGTCCAGGGCTTCGTGCTCGCCATGGCGTTGCTCTACACTTTGCTCAACCTCCTGATCGACCTCGCCTACGGGCTGATCGACCCGCGCGTGAGGGCCAACCCATGACCGCCACCGGCTCCCCCGCCCTCTTGCCCGAGCGGTCCCGCAGCGGCCTGTCCGCGACGCTCGCCCATGCCGGCTCGGTCGTCTCCGGCAACCCGGTCACCGGTTTCGCCTTCGCGCTGCTGCTGGGCCTCGTCGCCTGCGCGGTCGTCGGCCCCTCGCTCGTGCCCTACGATCCGCTGGCCTCCGACACCTCCGCCGCGCTCCAGGCCCCGACCTGGGCCCACCCCTTCGGCACCGACCAGCTCGGCCGCGACATCCTCTCGCGGGTGGTGGTGGCCGCGCGCCTCGACCTCGCCATCGCGGTGTTCTCGGTGGCGCTGGTCTTCGTCGCCGGGGGACTTGCCGGGATCATGGCCGGGTTCTTCGGCGGCTGGACCGACCGGATCGTCGGGCGGCTCGCCGACACCATCATGGCCTTCCCGCTCTTCGTCCTGGCGATGGGCATCGTGGCGGCGCTCGGCAACACCGTCGGCAACATCGTTCTCGCCACCGCCATCATCAACTTTCCGCTCTACGCCCGCCTCGCCCGGGCCGAGGCCGCGCAACGGCGCAATGCCGGTTTCGTGCTGGCGGCACGCCTGACCGGCAACACCGACCTGCGCATCGTGCTCACGAGCATCCTGCCCAACATCCTGCCGATCATGATGGTGCAGATGTCGCTCACCATGGGCTACGCGATCCTCAACGCCGCCGGCCTCTCCTTCATCGGCCTCGGCGTGCGCCCGCCCACTCCCGAATGGGGGATCATGGTGGCGGAGGGCGCGAGCTTCATCGTCTCGGGCGAGTGGTGGATCGCGCTGTTCCCGGGCCTCGCGCTGATGCTCGCGGTGTTCTGCTTCAACCTCATCGGCGACGGCCTGCGCGACATCGTCGACCCCCAGAGGCGCACGTGACCGCGATCCCGCTCCTCGCCATCCGCGACCTCACGGTCGAGTTCGCCACCCGCCGCGGGCCGGTCCAGGCGGTGCGCCAGGTCGACGTCACGGTCGCCAAGGGAGAGACCGTCGGCATCGTCGGCGAGTCCGGCTCGGGCAAGTCGGTCACCTCCTACGCGGTGATGCGCATCCTCGACCGGGCCGGGCGCATCGCCGGCGGCGCAGTCGACTTTTCCGGCATCGACCTGCGGGCGGCGACCGAGCGCCAGATGCGCGACCTGCGCGGGCGGGAGATCTCGATGATCTTCCAGAATCCCCGCGCGGCCCTGAACCCGATCCGCAAGGTCGGCCACCAGATCGAGGACGTGCTGCGCCAGCACGCCGAGGCGGGGTCCGGCGACGCCAAGGCCAAGGCCATCGCGGCGCTCGAACAGGTGAAGATCGCCCGGCCGGAGGAGCGCTACCACGCCTACCCGTTCGAATTGTCCGGCGGCATGTGCCAGCGGGTGGTGATCGCGCTGGCGCTGGCGTGCCGGCCGCAGCTCCTCATCGCCGACGAGCCGACCACCGGCCTCGACGTGACGACCCAGAAGGCGGTGATGGACCTCGTCACCGCGCTGACGCGGGAGCGCGGCATGTCGACCGTGCTGATCACCCACGATCTCGGCCTCGCGGCGGCCTATTGCGACCGGATCGCCGTGATGGAGCAGGGCCGCGTCGTCGAGACCGCGCCGGCGGACACGATCTTCCGCGCGCCGGCCCACGCCTATACCCGCAAGCTCATGCAGGCGACGCCGCGCCCGGGCGTGACCTTGCGCGACCTCCTGCCGGCGGGGGCGCCGGCCGCGCCCCTGGAGCGGGCCGAGGCCGCGGGCGCGCCGCTCCTCGCGGTCTCGGGCCTGGTGAAGGAGTACCCGAAGCCGAAGGCCCTGCTCGCGCGCAAGGCCCCGGAGGCGCCGTTCCGGGCGGTCGACTCGCTCAGCTTCACGGTCGATCGCGGCGAGAGCGTCGGGCTCGTCGGCGAGTCGGGCTGCGGCAAGTCCACCACCTCGACGATGGTGATGCGCCTCGCCGACCCGACGGAAGGCGCGATCGTGTTCGCCGGCGAGGAGATCGGCCGGGTGCCGGCCGCCCGCTTCGCCCGCCATCCCTTGCGGCCGAAGATCCAGATGGTGTTTCAGGATCCGACCGAAGCGCTCAACCCGCGCTGGACCGCGGCACGCGCCATCGCCGACCCGCTCCTGCGCTTTCGCACCGTGACGGGGGCGGACGCGATCCGGGCGCGCTGCGAGGAGCTGGCCCGCCTCGTCGGCCTGCCGGTCGACCTCCTCGACCGCTTCCCGCACCAGCTCTCCGGCGGCCAAAAGGCGCGGGTCGGCATCGCGCGGGCGATCGCGCCCTCCCCCGACCTCGTGATCCTCGACGAGCCGACCGCGGCCCTCGACGTCTCGGTCCAGGCGGTCGTCTTGAACCTGCTCGCCGACCTCAAGCAGGCGCTCGGCATGAGCTACCTGTTCGTCAGCCACGACCTCCAGGTGGTGCGGATGCTGTGCGACCGGGTGATCGTGATGCGCGCCGGCCGCATCGTCGAGGAAGGGCCGACGGCGCAGGTGCTGGAGGCGCCGCAGGCCGAGTACACCCGCGCGCTGCTCGCCGCGATCCCGCATCCGCCGGTGTGAGGAGGCGGATCATCCTAATCCGACGCTCATCGGTGGTCTCGACCGTGCTCACACCCTCCGCGTCATTCCGGGGCCGCGCAGCGGAGCCCGGAATCCAGAAACGCAGGTGTTTGAAAAGAGGGTGGTACGGCGTCCGCTCGATCCTGAACCATCCGCGGCTCTGGATTCCGGGCTCCGCTATCGCGGCCCCGGAATGACGCGGAGGGTGTCGGGAGCGCAGAGCATGTCGCGACCGGGACCGACCAGGACCAAGCATCTCTATACGCCACCACGTCAAACAGATTGAGGTTCGACCATGACGACACCTCCTCTCCCCCTCGACGACGCCGAAGCCGGCGCCATCGTCGACGCAATGATGCCCCTCGTCGGCATCCCGATGGCGCCCGAGTGGCGCGAAACGGTGATTGTCAGCGTCAAGGCGACGGCGGCGGCGGCGCGCCTCGTGCTGGATTTCCCCCTCGACGACACCGTCGAGCCGGCGCCGGTGTTTCAGGCAAGCGGGCCCCTGGCATGAGCGCGCCCGACACAGCCGCCGGGATCGCCGCCGCCGTAGCGGCGGGCCGGCTCACCGCCACAGCCGCGGTCGAGGCAGCGCTCGCGCGGATCGCCGCAATCGATCCCGGCGTGAACGCCTTCACCGACGTGACCGCCGGGCGTGCCCGGGCCCGGGCGGCCGCGATCGACGCCGGCATCGCGGCCGGCGAGGCGCCCGGCCCGCTCGCGGGCGTGCCCTTCGCGGTCAAGAACCTGTTCGACGTCGAGGGCCTTGCGACCCGCGCCGGCTCGAAGATCAACCGCGAGCGCGAATCCGCTGCCCGCGACGGCGCCCTGGTACGGCGGCTGGAGGCGGCCGGCGCGGTGCTGGTCGGCGCCCTCAACATGGGGCAATACGCCTACGATTTCACCGGCGAGAACGCCCACGACGGCCCCTCGCGCAACCCGCACGACCGCGAGCGGATGTCCGGCGGCTCGTCGGGCGGGTCGGGGGCGGCCGTGGCGGCGGGGCTCGTGCCCCTCGCCCTCGGCTCGGATACCAACGGGTCGATCCGGGTGCCCTCGGCGTTCTGCGGCACCTTCGGGCTCAAGCCCACCTTCGGCCGGCTGTCGCGGGCCGGCTCGTTCCCGTTCGTCGCGAGCTTCGACCATCTCGGGCCGCTCGCCCGCTCGGTCGCCGATCTGGCCCTCTCCTACGACGCGATGCAGGGCGCGGATCCGGACGATCCCTGGCAGACGCCGCGCGCGACCGAGCCGGTGACGGAGGCGCTGGCGCAGGGCACGACGAACCTTCGCATCGCGGTCGCGGGCGGCTATTTCGCCCGGGGCGGCGAGCCGGATTGCTTCGCGGCCGTCGCGCGCGCGGCCGAGGCCGTGGGCGCCACCCGCGCCGTCGAGATTCCGGAGGCGGCCCGCGCCCGCGCCGCGGCCTTCGTCATCACCGCCTCGGAGGCGGCGGGCCTCCACCTCGACCGCCTGCGCGAGCGCCCCGGCGACTACGACCCGGCGGTGCGCGACCGGCTCATCGCTGGCACGACGATCCCCGCCGCCTGGGTGCACCGCGCCCAGCGCTTCCGCAGCTGGTACCGGGCGCGGGTGCTGGCCCTGTTCGACGAGGTCGACGTGATCCTCGCTCCCTGCACGCCCTGCCGGGCGCTGCGCCTCGGCCAGACCACCATGGAGCTCGACGGCGTGACCGTGCCGGCGCGGCCGAATATCGGGGTGTTCACCCAGCCGATCTCCTTCATCGGCCTGCCGGTCGCGGCGGTGCCGGTGCGGGTCGGGGGCGGGCTGCCGCTGGCCGTGCAGGTCATCGCGGCGCCGGTGGCGGGGTGCCGGCTCGTCCGGCGCGCACGCTGCCCATCCAGTCTGATCGTCCTCAACCCACCCC